>JALQTA010000049.1 GCA_023264145.1 Minisyncoccota bacterium
CGATATATGACCCATAATATATTATTTAGCTTATTATGTTAGTATACCAGTATACTATCTGATTGACAAAAGTCACCATAAAACCTATACTAGAGGAATCCTACAGTCACCATCTCATGACTCTTGCACATTATCATACCACTGCAAACCTCATCAAAGAACATCTCAACCCCAACAATAATCCTCCCAAAAAAGTCAAAGATCTTATCTTGATAGATATCAATATTGCCGAATTCCTCTCACAATTCCCCGATAATTATACCGTATGGAATATAGGAGATGCACTTGTTGTCAAATCTCCAATGATAAGACAAAAAAGACGTCGTTGGATATGGTACACGTATGCTGAAACTCCCTATTGGAAAGAATTCCTCGAATCCTGAGAACACCATACCTCGGGATTTTTTCTTTCGTCACATCATGTTGACATATACTAGAAATATGCTATCATAATTTCGCCCCAATATTTTCTCCATGACAACCCGTCTTCAAATCGAGCGAGTAAACCGAATCGAGCGAAGAATCTATCGCATGATTGATCGGATGACCAAATTCGATCGCAACCGACAGACTGCAATCTCATCCGAACCCGAAAAGGTTCGTTACTGGTCTCAAAAGGTGGTCGAGATCCACAGAAGAATTACAGATACAATCAAACTACTCCCTCCAGTCTCATCACAACTCTGACACCCCTCCCCACCATCAGGTGGGGATTTTTTTATTCACTTAATTTTCCCTAATCGAGACATAGTGTATACCCTTAATCCTAACCCCACTATACCACTCATCATCACCTTATACAAGACATCATATTATTTAGTTATCTAATCTTGACAAATAAAGAGAATTATGCTATCCTTAGCCACATACCACAACACGGTACTCATGACTGTCGCATCTGCATCGACAACCACAACCCCCACCACCCCTGGTGGACTCACCTCAACCCAGATTGTGGTTGCAGACCTTCTCCTTCAGGAGTTCAGGAAAGAAAAGCACATTGTATTCGAGGGAAAGAAATACTATCTTTCCTCGAATATCTGGACCCAAAGACTATCAGTTCTCCTCCTCACAGGACATCGCCAGGATTACAATCTCCTCGCGGATCTCCTTCTCGCGGAACTGACAAAGGACGGGTTCATCAAGATTGGGAAGGACAGGCAGCACCTTCACTCAACTGAGCTGGGCCGAAGGAGGCAAGTGCTCAAATTCACAGGGTACATCGACTGAACCCCACATCATCACTCCCCCAAGCCCCGACGACACACCGTCGGGGCTTTTTTTTTACCTCAATCTCGAGGATCAGATAGAGCTTAGATCATAACATCTGCTACAAATAAAAATGCGTAGAGTAATCTCTACGCATCTGAATAGTGAAAACATCTCAGTCCTGATGATTAAACTCCATCACACCCACCAAAAGTCTTTGTCTTCTGATATAATCTGAATACACGGCTCCACCAGTCTGCCTGAGATCAGTGATAAGATCTTGGAACATCCCCGCTCTGAACATACGATCAAAAGCTGATGGATCTACTTGATTGCGGGACAAGTTAATGAATAGTTTTCTTCCGTTCAGCACAGAAAAATTCTCACCCTGCTCAGTTATGATAATCGCAGCATCCCTATCCGTGAGAATACCAATAGAGTCACTGGTTCTTAGTCTGACCGGTACAGCAACATTGTATACAGCCGCCAAAACTGTCGATTTTTGAAGTCCTTTAATTGAAACAAGAGTCATCGGAGAAAAAGCGAATGTACCTTGTGTTTGGACGTAAAGCACCAAACCCGGAAACAATAGTATCATATATTACTCCAATACTCAATATATATATCCCAAAATTCATACCGTTTTCTATCCTCTTATGGAGAAAGAGAGCTACAAAACAGAGAGGATGGAGCATTTTGTTCTTTCGTAGGGCTTTTGTCCCTCCTATTATTTCTTATAAAGATATATTAGGAGGGGGCGACCTTTCAGTGGCCTACTTAATATCATTTAGTTATTATATATTGACAAAACAAGTAAAATGTGCTATAGTATAAGTCCAAATTAGTTCATTCCATGAGCGACACCAACAATCCCTTTTCGGGATTCAGCCCTGAGGTTCTCAATGAACTATTCAGACTCAACCTGGAGCGACTCCGACTCGTTGAGGAAGCTGTCACCCAGCAGAGGGGAACACAGAGTGAGCTCTATTGGATGAATCAAAGAGATTCCCTGCTGAGGCAGGGAAAGCAACTCATCCAAGCCATCTGATACCCTCTTCCCCTCAAGCCCCAACTCGTCGGGGCTTTTTTCTTTCCCCTAAGTATCCTATAAAAAAATCCACAGAGTATTAGCTCCATGGATTAATATCCTCAAAGAGGGTTAAAAGATTATCCCCAACAATGTACGAAGAGGAAATCTTTTGTTCTTCCTCAAAGGTGTTCGACGTTGATGTTGGAGAATGGTTCGTGCTCGCTTGGCAAGACCCTGATACAGATACTCATTATTGATATCACACCTCACATCACTGGCCATGAAAAAGGCCCATTTCGAATCATCTCGAAGAGATTCATTGATATCATCTTGCAAGTGTCTCAGCTCATCACGATACCGCTCACAAGCCTCCGGGTCCAAGACAGGATCAGGACCTTCAAGAAGAAGATCCAATCGTTGAATTGCTCCGAGCATCAATATCCGATCATGTTTGAGCTTGCGAAGCTCTTCTTTGATCTTTTGAGAAAACATAAAGGTGCAAAAGACAGACAATCTTCTTATAGCATAGTTTAGAGTATATGTCAATTTTAGACAACAAAATCTAAACCCTATTCTGTATTATCATATTTTCCCCAAAAACTCCTGCAAAATCTTTAGATAACTCTCTTGTAGATCTGATGAAACAAGTCCTCATACCCCCCTTTTAGTACGGTATAATTCTCTGTTGCGAGGAGCATTTGCTCGAAAATAGTCTCCGCTATACGCCCTTTGACGAGATTTTTTGTGAATTCAATTGCATCTTGTTTTGTTGACATAGTATTTGTATTTATTCCTTAAATGTATCTCCCGAGATATCAAAGAATTTCTCAAAGAATCGAGTCAATTTTTGCAAAATACTTTCTCGTTTTTTGGTATATGCACCATCAGGAGAGAATCGAGAAGGTCTATCAACCATAATAGAAGCAACTCCTGTCCCCGTACCTGCAACAGCCCCATCTCGAAACGCATTCTGAATAAAAGCATAGGTAGCATCTCGATTCAATCCCTCACTTTCAATAATATGCTCGAGTTCTTCAATCTTTTTCTTCTCTACAAACTGGTGCCAATCCGTATCCACATCAGATTGAACATCAAGAGTTGCGATAAATTGAGCAATCAAATCTTTTTTATTACGCAATTCCACACTCGAATCAATAGCCTTATCAATATCAACCAAAACCTCCTTATTCTGAATATGATCCTCATGATATTTTTTAATCAATTCTAAAATATAGTCAATATTAATCTCAATTTGCTTAATCAACTCCATTTCAAAAATCAAATCATCATTAATCGTCTCCTTATCTCCTAATTCAGATGAGCGAAGTTTCGTATACAAATCAATATACATACCATGATAATCCTGCAAATCACGTGGAGACAAAATATCATCAGACGAAAACTCATCAAATGTCGTAAGTATATTTCGAAGTCTGAGAATATGACCATATAATCGCACAAAATCCTTTTCATTTTGTTCACCCTCTATTCGAGAACCTATCGTAAATTGAGATTTTAATTCATCAATCAACCCCGCATATCCTGGCACATCCTTCCCGTTATCCGTATACCCTCGATAATAATCCTGATAAGACCGTAATAATACAATTCCACTCGCCTCCTTATCCCCAAAAAGAGAAATCGCATCATTCGTCGCTCGCTCTAAATTCCGAAAACATACAATATTCCCAAAAGTCTTCACACTATTAAGAATACGATTTGTACGAGAATATGCCTGTACAAGTCCATGAAGCCGCACATTTTTATCCACCCAAAGAGTATTCAATGTCGTCGCATCAAATCCCGTCAAAAACATATTCACCACAATCAAAATATCAATCTCCCTCTTCTTCACCCGCTCACTCACATCCTTATAATAATTTTGGAATTTTTCTGAAGAGGTATCAAAAGAAGTTCCAAACATTCCATTATAATCCTTGATAGCATTCTCAAGAAAATCTCGAGAACTCATATCAAGCCCACTCGTATCCTCAGAATTTTCATCAATCATTCCATCAGCATCCTCATCATTCACCCCAAAGCTAAAAATAGTCGCAATCTTCAACTGCTTGTCACTCGGTAATCCATCTAATTGTTTTTTGAATTCAAGATAATACTGTTTTGCTGCTTGAATCGACGCAACTGCAAAGATAGAATTAAATCCAGCCAATCGCCTATCTTGAATCCGATAAAACACATTCCGTTTCGTCTTTTG
>JALQTA010000004.1:0-27770 GCA_023264145.1 Minisyncoccota bacterium
CGGAACATCAATTATATCAAGATTATTCTCGTGGTTATAAGCAAAAATATTCTATTATTGCAGCTCTTTTACATGATCCTACTATTCTATTCATTGATGAGCCTATTGTGGGGCTTGATCCTATTAGTATTGATCTTACTAAGCAAATTTTTGAAATATTTGTAAAAGAAGGCGGTACTATTCTAATGGTGACTCATACTTTATTCGTAGCTCAGGAATTGGCTAGTAGTATTGGTATATTTGAAAAGGGTAAAATCATAGCTGAGGGTACTTATAAAGAATTAGCTGATAAGGCTCATCTTCCTACCAAAACATCTCTTGATGCGGTATACAAAAATTATTTAGCTAAATAACGAATATGTCGGATTCATTTAGATTATTCTTGTCTTATCCAGGACAAGTTATCAAAAGATATTTAGCTCGTGAACGATTTACTCGAGTTGTTACTCTTTCTATTTTTATTATTGTAATGCTTTTTGTTGCTGCTGCTATCTATGCAATGACTTTTGGAGGACTTATTTTTATCTCAGATAAGAATAATTTTGTTGAAGGATTTTATTTCTATATTATTCAATTATTTGGAATTGTGGTATTTGCTTTAGGACTCATGAATAGTGTATTAGTCCTTGCTTCTTCTTTTGCAAAGAAAAATCATCAATGGATTATTGCTACTCCTTCGTTTCCTCTATTAGCCTTTATGCATTTATCTCAACTTCTCTTATCCAGTATATGGATTTTTCTTGCTATTATTACTCCGGTACTCCTTGCGATTGCCAATTTTCAGGCAATTAGTTTATTCCAGTTTCTCTTGAGTTTTATTCTCATGACTATTCTGATTATTCTTGCAAATATTGTAGGAACATTTTTATATCTCATATGTGTCTATATTCTCCAGGGATTATCTTCTCTTCTTAAGAAGAATATCGTAAGCCAATCTCGTACTATAGTAATGCTTTTAGGAGTCACCCTCTTATCTGCCTGGGGAATATGGTCAGTAGTTATCCCTGCTGACTTTGTATCATTTTTTAATACTACTGGGGGAAATATAGATACTATTCGGCAAAATTTGATGGCTCTCCCAACGTTTGGAATTTCTCAAATACTGTATAATATTTTATTTGAAGGGAATTCATTGGGAACAATATTTACCTTAGCATTTGTCATACTAACAACAATAGGACTTACTCTTCTTCATATATTATTACGTATTCAATATCTCCGGATTTGGCAATTAATGCAAGAAGGGAATTATGTTGCTCATACCAAGGAAGCAACTACGGAAATGAAATCGTATGGATTTCCTGGCTCTGGAATTCTGGCTACGGTTATTGATAAAGAGTTACTTTTAATCTGGCGTGATAAAAAAAATATGCTTTGGCTCTTGATCGTGCTTATCTTATGGGGAGCCCAAACTTTAGTGAGTTGGTATGCTATGAATAATGGAGCCGCCTATGGTCCAATTGAGAATATTCCTTCTTTTGTATATCCTTTGATTATGGCTATTGGATTATATTTTATGAGTGCTTTGACATTGCGTTTTGTCTTCCCTACCTTTAGCGCAGAACGTAAAGTAGGATGGATTTTGGGTACTGCTCCAATATCTTTATGGGAAATTGTAATAGGAAAACTCTTTGTCTATAGTGTTTTATTCATCCTTCTTGGATCCCCTCTTCTTATCCTTAACTTATTCATCGTAAGTCTCTCGATTAACTCGATTATTATTTATGTCATTATGTTTGCAATTACGGTGATAACAATTATTTTATTCGCTATATACTTATCTGTTCAATTTCCTAATCGATTTACGAGTGATCCTGAAACCCTATCGACAACCCTACCTGGACTTATCTTTACGAGTGTTGCCTTAGCAAGTACCATCCTTATTGCATCTATTGCTAATATTGGATTTAGTGACACCAATATCTTACTTTCTCTGATATTATTCCTCACAGGAATTTGTATGATGTTAACAATCCGTACCTATAAAGCCGTCCAATCTTTTGAATATTCTGGAGAAATTATTGCTTAAATTCTCTTGTCAGTGAGGGATAAATAATATTATCCTCCCTTGGGAGAGGACAGTATTATGTCCCTGCCTACCGCAGGAAGGCCTTGCTTGGCGAAGGTTCCCGTGGGATGGACGTAGACAATAAGTTTTACCAGCTTCCACCTCCACCGCCGCCATCACCACCACCTACTGATCCCCCACCAGAAGATGAAATACTTGATGAAAAACTACTATCAATACTGCTTACAAAATCAGTAGGGATAAAGATAACTCCATTATTGGAGTGATACCAATCTGGATTATGAGTAATCAGCCCTTCAAATGCTTTTGCCCATACCGTTGCAAGTCCTAAGGCGATAGCATAGGGCAATATCTCAAAGAAAATATATTCTTTTTCTTGAAATTGTAATCTATCTTTTTCTGCTACCTTAATATATTCTTCTAGTCCTAGAATATGCTCTAATACTCTTGTACCTTCTTCTGTTCTTTTGGGTGCATAGGCAGCATATATAACAGAGAATATACCTAAAATAAGTAATGACATTCCAATCCAAATAGAAAGAAATATACTAAAGATAAATGCTCCTATAAGACATAAAGTTCCCACTACTCCCAATATACTTCTGAGAATAATAGGATGATTGACATAATACTTCTGAATTTCATCTTGGTAGAGAGTATTATATACCTCCCCAAATTTACTACTTATTTGTTCATCCTCAAGTTGTTTAGTAGTAACCTTAGTTCGTCCTTCCTTAAACAGAATGTCTATGAGTTTCTGCTCAAATGGCTTGAGTTTTTTATGTAAGGGCATATCTTTGAGGTCAAATTGATATAGAGCATTATTAAACCACTTTTTTTCTTCCAGCTCAGTAATAGATAGAACTCCTTGTTGAGCTAATGAGATAATGGTTGCAGATATTTCAACTGGAGTAGAATAGGTAGTCTTGAGTCGAATTACTCCTGCCGGACTTAGTTCTTTTGGAGCTTCATATTGTCTCACTATAGGTTTACGGATTTTGGGATCTCTGGCCCATCTATTCCATACAAGATATAGTATAATACTTCCTAATACTAATATTGCTATCGCTATACTTCGATAAATAATCACTTCATTTTGTTCCCACCATGTTGCAGGAGTAAGAGTACCTAATGGAAACCCTATCGCTACAGTGAGCCCCTCTCCTACATCTAATCTCGTATTTGCAATAATTTCAACAGTACGATTATCTCTCCAGGTAATCGTACAATTTTGTTCTGTAGAAGTACTAATTCCCGTATAGCAAAACAGTTTATCTCCTACTTGATCTCGTAAATCTTGGGGTAATACAATAGTGGCAGAAGCCTTTTCAATAGGCACTTCCCACTCTGTCCCGGTGACTTGCCAATTAAGTTCATCCCTATCCTTAATCTTTTTAATAACTCTTTTTACAGGATATTGTATCTGATATTGATTGAGTCCTGTAATATAAATATCTTCATCCCCTAAGCGAATTGTAACATCACTCAGCCCTCGATTAATATCTTGTACAGCTTCTGTACCATTTTGAAGGGAGCGTATATCGCCTGAGATATTTATCCCTCGAGTGGGAATGACTCGATAAATTCCCCGTCTCTCACTCTCTTCAAAATCATAATCAATATTTTCCTCAACCTGTATACTCCGATCAGTATTAATAGTAATAATACTATCAAAGTTTCTCACCACCTCAGCAAATGTATAGGTAGGAATAAAACTTATTATCAATATCGCTAAATAGTGTATTCTCATAGAGAAGTGCTTATATCCTTAGTATAGCACATCTTGTTTACAAATAATCTAAAATCCTATCATAATCCAAAAATTCCAACGATGTAAATAACCATCTCCCTAATATTTCTAAACTATTAGTTACAAAAAGTATTCCCACAAGCACTAAAAATAACCCACTCACAATACGTATAATAGGGGTAATATACTCAACTTTTTGTAATAATAATCTTCCCTGAGCTAATAATATCGCAGTCAATAAAAAAGGAATAGCAAGTCCAAAAGAAAATACCAACATCAATAATGCCCCCTCCACTACAGTACCAGAATTAATAAGAAACGTAAGTATGGTTCCTAAAATTGGACCTATACAGGGAGTCCATCCAACACCCAATAATACCCCCAACAGAAAAGCACTTGGAGCCTTCCCCACTTGTAGAGATGATATTCTCGGAGTCCAAGATTTTTGAAAAAAAGCATGTTGAAATAATCCCATCATCTCAAGACCCCACAAAACAATCAAAACCCCTGCAATACGTCCAATAAGAAGACGAGTATCTGTAGTCAAAATACTTGCTAAACTCGTAGCGAATACCCCTAATAAGACAAATATCCCGGTAAACCCTAGAACAAATAATGCCCCATTTCTGATAGTCTGTAATTTGGTTAATTTCCCATCACCAGTAATAAACCCAATATAAGCTGGGATTAAAGGAAATGTACAAGGGGCCAGAAAGGTTAGCATTCCTGCTACAAAACTAGCTCCTATTAATGCTATGCTCATAGTTTATTTTTTGTTGCGATACTCTAAAACAAGAGCTCCTAGCGATACATATACCACAATAAGTCCTATAAACCATCCAATAATTGGAACGAAACTCAACATATAGAGGATGACATAAATACCAAGAGCTATTAAAAATACTTGCCATTGAGATGTTCCAAATTGGTATTTATGATGTAGCCATTGAGCCGTTACCACACTCGCAATAGATTGTGAAAATACAATCAGTGATATATAGCCAAATAAAGTAAATAGAGCTAATGGAATACCGATAACACTAATAAATAATAGTATGATAATAAATATCGGGACAAAGAATAATAATGCACCCCGAAACAATGCTCTATATCCATCTTTCAGCGTATCTACCCTTTTCACTGCACGAGTGATAAAAGGTTTTGCTACCCAGAATAAGAGCAATATAACCAGTGAGGCAGATAATAGACGCCAGACTAAGAACCCTGAGAATAGTCTTGCATTCATATTCTCCTCTCCCGTGATATCTTTTAATAATGATTCATCTCGTGTAGCAGTTGCGTTATCTACCAACTGATTATCTAGATTTAATTCGTCTACAAATCCATAAACCACATTTCCCCCAAATTGAGCATTGTCACTAATATCGACTTTTTGAGTAGCGGTAAATTGAGTCTTTCCTCCTAATGCTCCCTCTAAGGCAAAATCTCCTGTCGTGATATTACTATCCCCGATTACTTTTCCTGCAATCATAGTATTCTCTGCTGCAACTCGAATATTTCCTTCAACCGTTCCATCTAATTTGAATTGAGAAACAAAAGCAATAATATCTCCTGAGACAGTAACCTCCTTATCAATGATAAGAGTTTGAGCAAATACAATCACATCTCCCTTGATATTTCCTTTAATCTTAACCGTTGAAGCTGCAATTCGAGCATCATCTCCAATTTCTTGACTTATTGTTACTTGATCCCCTGCAATGATGGCATCTTGAGATATCTCTGCATCAATATCGACCACTCCTCCCGCGATAATCGCATCTCCCTCTACGGGACTATCTATTTGCACTGTTTGTCCTGCAAGATATACATCCCCCTCTACTCTTTCCTTAGGATTTACAAAATCTCCTGCATCCAATAATAACGCAGATGCTGAATGAGTACCGAGAAAAAAGGTCAATAATGCTACCATGACAATAAACCAATTTTTCATATATGCAGTCTTATTAGTATATATATTCAGTATACACCTTTCTGTTCATAAATCCAAAATGAGAGTATAGTATATATAGACAGATAATAATACCTCTATGAAATTACTTGCTTTTGAAATCAATGAATCAGAAAAATTATATTTAGAAAATCATTTACCTCAATCTCTCTCTCGAGAATATATTGCTGATATTCTAAAGCCCGAGGCTTTAAAAGGAAAAGAAGACACTACGCATCTTGCAGTATTCGTATATTCTCAAGTAACTGCAGAGGTACTAGAAAAACTCCCAAACTTAAAAGCAATATTCACCATGTCTACAGGATATGATCATATTGATATAGCTGAATGTAAGGAACGTAATATTACCGTACATTCCGTTCCTTTTTATGGAGAAAATACGGTAGCAGAACATACCTTTGCTCTTATACTCGCCTTATCTCGCCAAATTATCCCTTCCGTAGCACGAACACGCACCTTTGATTTTAATCCTGCAGGCCTAGAGGGATTTGATCTCAAGGAAAAAACTCTTGGGATTATTGGTATGGGACATATTGGATCTTTTGTTGCTCGTATTGCCAAAGGATTTAGTATGAACGTAGTAGCGTATGATCCCTTTCCAAAAGAAGAACTGGCAACTGAAATTGGATTTACCTATGCAAGTCTCGAAGAGTTACTACCACAATCAGATATTGTAACTCTTCATACCGCCTATAGACCTGAGACACATCATATTATTAATCAGGAATCTATACAATTATTCAAATCTGGATCATATTTGATCAATACCGCAAGAGGTGGACTTATTGAAACATCAGCGATTATAAAAGGTCTGGCAGATGGGATTCTTGCTGGAGCAGCTTTAGATGTATTGGAAGAAGAGTGTTTTATTAAAGAAGAAAAAGAATTATTATCTCAATCTTTTCTCAAAACCTGTGATCTCACCACGGTAGTACAAGATCACCTTCTCATACAAGATCCCCGCGTTATTGTAACCCCTCATAATGCCTTTAATTCTCGTGAAGCACTTGAGAGAATTCTTGAGACCACAGTTACGAATATTAACTCTCACTTAGAGGGAACTCTTGTAAATCAGGTACAATAAAAGAGGGTTTAAGACCCTCTTTTATTGTTTATCATCATTATCCTCGATTGAGACTAATGACTTTTTTAGTCGAATCAGACTTTTGGTCTACTCGAATAGTAATTACTCCATCCCTATAATCAGCTTTTACTGAATCTTCATCTATATCTCCTGGTAATTGTACTGAGCGACTAAATGATTCTTTGGAAATAGATTTAAAGTAATAGTGTCTCTTCTTATCTTCTTGTTCTTCTTCAGATGAAACTTTTCCTTCTATGGTAAGTACTCGGTTATCAAGAGTGATTTCAATATCATCTTCCTTAAATCCTGGAGCTTGTAGCTTGACTACAATTTCCGATCCTTCTTGATACATTTCCATATCACTCAATGTTCGAGTTAGGCTTGGGAAGGATGCATCAAAAATTTCATCAAAGAATCTGCTGGGACTAAGTTCAAAGGTGTTTAATGTAGGTAGATTGCGAATTCTCATATATGTATAGATTAATACTACTAATATATGGTGTACACCATCTGGAGGTTTCCCTCCTTAATTACTATTATACTCTACATTTTAGCAGTGTCAAGAGTTGACTGCTAATTATTTCACTACTATTTCACTTAAGAGATTAGCCCATTTAGCATCCAGAAAATGTCCACTATTGGGAATAGATATTAACTCTCCTCCTAAATCTGCTGCAATATTCTGAGCCTGAATATAGGGAATATTCATATCATCTTCTGAACCAATAATAATTACGTTATTTTGGATATGATTTTTTATACGACTAATATCTACCTCTTGAGAGAAAAAGTTTGCATAATTACCATCTCGAAAAGAGCCATTACTTGTATGATTATCAAAAGGAGCAATTAGCACCACCCTATTTACTCGATATAATGTTTTTTCCAAAAACAACAATACTGCCCTTGTTCCTAAACTATGCCCCATCAATAGAACTGGATACTGAGCCTCTTGTACCGACTGCTCTATAATAGGATACCACTCCATAAAAACAGGATATTTCCCTCCTGGTAAATCAAGAGGTTTCACTTCGTGACCTTGCTTCTCAAGAAGAGATTTTAATTCTGGATGCCAACTATGTTGAGATGTATGATTATAACCAGGAATATCAATCACCGTATAGAGCATATATTATTGACGCAAATAATTAATAATGACCTGAATACATCCAACAATTCCCATTATCAATCCCACTCCTACGAGAATGGGGAAAATAATCTGTGCAATAAAAGTAGCAAAGAAGGAGAATATAGCAAGGCCCAAACCACCCCAAATAAGCCATTGAGGCTTATTGCTATTTTTATTATTACTTACAATTTTAATTTCCATACTATTAACCTTATATCTTGTAGTATATCATATATCGATAAACTAAAAAGCCCCCAGAGGGGGTATTTTTAGTAAAAATATAAAAGAGCTTATGTATTATACTGAGTTATATTAATAGTGTCAAGACTACTCTTTGACTACTTTAGCACTGATAATTCTCATATCTTCAATAGGTCTATCAGCTGAATTAGTTGCAACTTGTTCAATACTTTCTACAATATCCATACCTCCAATAACACGCCCCACATTAGTATGAGCTCCATCTAGCCAAGGAGTTGATTCCGCAGTCACGATAAAGAATTGTGATCCATTGGTATCTGGTCCTGAATTCGCCATAGCAAAGCTTCCCTTTACTAAGGGTTCATCATTAAATTCATCGTCAAACTTCTCTCCAGCATCACCCGTTCCATATACAGCTGATTTTGCTGGATCTTTCGTATTCGGGTCTCCTCCTTGAATCATAAAGTCTTTAATTACTCGATGAAATAAGGTATTATCATAAACCCCATTTTTAGTGTATTTTAGAATATATTCAGAAGTCTTCGGTGATAAATCATTAAATAGTTCTATAGTAATATTCCCTTTATTCGTGGTAAATTCTATAACTGGTCTTTCTTTCATAATATCTTCATTTAGTTGAGTAATTTGTTGTGTTGTCTCAAGACTGGCTTGTAAAGCTTCACTTCCTTTTTTACTAAAATCACCATTTACATAGGCCGCAATTCCTATAACAAAGAGTGAAATTCCTAATGCAAAGTATCCTAATTGCTTCATATCGGTATTCTTTTATTCTTATCTATATTGATATATGTATAGTATATCATACCTCATTATTGGGTCAATTACTCTTATGCAAAAAACTCATCTCGGGTTGAGATGAGTTAGATCTGATGAGAGAGAAGATGGACAATTCCATTCCAGACGATGATTGAGAAAGACCCAATCTCGTAAATGAAAAATCCACCTTCTCCATAGTCTGCAATGATGGCATTGCCAGCTATGGAATAATGGACACCATCCCGCGAAGGGAGATGCCAAAGAAGTTGAACCACTTCCATGGAAGACGATGCCGCTGTATTATAAACGGCAAACGTCTCTTCTCCGTGTATACGGAGTTTCATTTAAACACCTCCGTATAGGGAACATCTGTAGATTACTATAAATACTATTTTTTGTCAATAAACATTAAATATCTAAATGTGAACAATCATTATATGTCCATACACGCCAACCACTAAAAGGATATTCAGGATGATACTGCATAATAACAATTCCTGTATTTTCTAACCAATACTGTTCTTGTAGTCTCTGATATAATTCTGGAGTAATTGTGTTTCCTAATACTGCCTTTATCATAATGGTATTGAAGAAAAATTGATGAGTAACAACGCCTATACAACTCTCAGGTCGAGACTGTAAAAACTGTAAAGCTTGCTCAGCCCTACTAACTAAAGTCACATAATTATCTCCCCCATCTACTTGCTCTCCAATGTTAAATAAACTTTGCTTCCAGGACTCCTCTATTGCTAAAATAGTGGGATCATTGCGTCTTTGTCCAATTATGGTATGAGGCTTTTGTCTCTCAATAAAAATATCTGAATATTCAACAGGATAATGAGTATAATCTTGAATAATTTCTGCCGTTTGCTTTGCTCGCGTCAGAGTACTTGAAATAATAATTTCTAAGGGAATAAATTTTATTCTATTTGCTAATTTGACAACTTGTTCTTTTCCCTGTTGTGTTAAATATTGTTCAGGAGCATGAATATCTTCATCTCGTGGCATGAGGTGCCGTATATTCCCTTCACTTTGCCCATGGCGGAAAAAATAAATAGTTTTTTGTGATTTTTGTTCCATAAATAAAAGATGTATATATTGAGTTCGACTTATTATAAAGTTGGTTGTGGACCGTACTGGGATCGAACCAGCGACCTCTTCCATGCCATGGAAGCGCGCTACCAACTGCGCCAACGGCCCTTCATATGAGATAGTATACCAAAGATAGCACATATACTCAACTATATTGTTCAGATTCTTAAGTTATATTATACTATTATATGTAGTCACTAATTCACTTATATGTCTAATAAAACTACATTTGGAATACTCTTTATAGGATTTGGTATTATTTGGTTATTAAATAATTTTGGTATTATTAATTCTCCAAGTTTTGGGAATTGGATATCTATTCTCCTTGTTGCTAGTGGTACATGGAAACTGGTAGCGTCCCAATTTAAATCAATTATATCATCAACTATTTTAATTGTCTTAGGAGTTGTGAGTGGACTTTTACAACTTAATATTATTCAATGGTCCGATATTAATAAAGCTCTTTTACCTATAATTGTAATCTTATGTGGAGTCGCTCTATTATCTCGTAATATAAAAAAGAGCTAACTCTCCATTCTTTTTTCACAATACTTTGAATTTGACATTTTATTCTTTTAAGAACATACTATAATCAGATACTAAATAAATATTACATCTATGATATCTTTCAAATGGCATAATGGTTTTGAACGTCTCAAAATGTATAATGGATTTATGGGGTCTCTCCATTTTTTTCAAGCAGCTCTTATGCTGTATGTTTCTAAAGAAGCCCTCTTTCCTGTTACAACTAATTACTTAGATTTTGATTCAGTAGCCAGAACCGCTGTTCCCGTTAGAGAAACATTATTTGAACTTAATTTAGGTCCAGCTGTTGCATTGTTCTTATTCTTATCTGCAATAGCTCACTTTACCTTAATTCTCCCAAAAGTATATCCTTGGTATATCAAAAATCTCAAAAATCATATTAATGTTATTCGTTGGTATGAATATGCTCTTTCATCATCTGTGATGATTGTACTTATTGCAATATTAGTTGGTATTTATGACTTTTCCACCCTTCTTACGTTGTTTGGTATTAATGCGGCAATGAATCTATTTGGACTTTTAATGGAACAGATGAATCAAAATAAAAAAGAAATTAATTGGCTACCTTATATATTCGGATGTATTGCCGGAATAATTCCATGGATTGTGATCTTCCTTCACTTCCAAGGAGCTATTTCTTCTGCTGATGTAGAGGTTCCAAGTTTTGTATACTGGATTGTATTCTCACTCTTTGCAGTCTTTAATGTCTTTGCTATTAATATGTTCCTTCAGTATAAAAAAATTGGACCTTGGAAGTCCTATGTATTTGGAGAAAAGGTTTATATTCTCCTATCATTAGTAGCTAAATCTCTCTTAGCTTGGCAAGTATGGTCTGGGACATTACGAGGAACTGATACCAGTGTCTCTGCTATTATCTCTCATTTATCCAATCTCTTATAGAAATTTGAGTACTAAAAAATCCCGATATTACTCGGGATTTTTTAGTATCGAGGACTTACTCTCGAGGCTTAGCAGGTTGGATGGCGATTTCTCTTTCAAGAAGAGAAGCTCCATCTAACTGTTGAATAGCTCTTTCAGCTTCTTCAGGTGTTGACATTTCTACAAAACCATAGCCTTTGCTTCGGTTTTCTTCTTTGTCAAAAATGATTTTAGCTGAAACTACAGTTCCAACAGTCTCAAAGAGAGCTTGTAAGTCCTGGTTTGTTGCTTTGTACGCAATATTTCGTACAAATAGATTCGTGTTCATAATTTACAATGTTGAAGAAAGATTACTCTTTCTTGCTAATACTTCCTCCTGTCGACCTGCCTAAGCCCAGGATTATTATCAATATATCACATTTCTCTAAAATTGTACAATGATATCCACAATTTGAGATTATGCGTGTTATCCTATCAAAATATCTTGAAGATCAGAAATCAAATCAAGTGCTTCTACTTTTGGTCTTTGAAAGGCATTACGTCCCATGATAGTTCCAAATGCTCCTCCATCTCGCAAGGCTTTAATTTCTTCCTCTAATGTTTCAGCATCAGCAAAGTCCCCTCCTGAATGAATTACTATACGATGACCATTATAAGCAGCCTTCATTACAAGAGCTACTCGATTTTTGAGAGTTTTCGTATTTACTTCATTATAAATACCCATTTCTTGATTAGATTTAATTCCATAACCATCTAATGGAAGCTTTACTTTTACAATATGAGCTCCTAGACTTACACCCAAAGCAACTCCATACGCAATAACATCAACAGCTCTTTCTTGCCCTTTGATCAGTCCTTCACCTCGTGGATACACCCAAAGCACCGTAACCAGGCCAGCCTTGCGAGCATCGGCAATAAGTTCTTTTGCTTGCTGCTCCATTTCATTGCTATGAATTGATCCTGGGTATAACGTAAACCCAACTGCCTCACATCCAAGACGCACCGCATCATCTACCCAAGAATGAACAGATGGCTTTGGGTTAGCATCATCAGGTATCATTAGGGTATGGGAATTCACTTTAAGAATAGTCGGAACATTATGTCTTGCCAAGACTTCAAATCCTCTTTCTATTGAACCCAAGGGAGCTGCATAGGCATTAAACCCACCGTCCACTGCAAATTGAGCTTGTTCTAAAGGATCGTACATAACTGGATTAGGCTCAAAGGCTCTTCCTGGACCATGCTCCAAAATCTGATCAATAGGTAATATCATTAATTTACCTGTTCCCCCAATGCGCCCATGGTTAAAAATTCTTAAGAGATTTTTTTGTTGAGCTGGAGTATTAATATCTCGATACCAAGAGAAAATCTCCTCCATACGAGCTTTATGTTTTGGTTTTACAGAAATCATAATATATAGGTATTAAATATGTTCTTTTGATATAACAGTATTATCACTATCTAAATTATAAACTAAAATATCCCCAATAGCAAACTCTACTCCCTCAATTTCATTGTCTGACAAATTATCAAAATACTTTAAAATAACTCTTAATGTATTACCATGTAAGGAAAGAATTATTGTTTCATTATCTTGTAGGACGGATATGATATTCCCGGTAAGATATGGAATCACTCTTTTATAAGCATCATCCAGACTTTCTGTACGGGGTAATTGATCTTTTGGAATAGAAATATACTTAGGATCAAAGTAAGCATTACGCGGATCATCTAACTCTAATGCCGCTGGTCTAGTACAGTATCCTCTACGATAACTATGTAATTGTTCCCAAGATAATTCATCTAAAATATCTACTTTAGATTTACCTTGTAATTTCCCATAATGTCGCTCATTAAGACGCCAATCTCGAGTAACGGGAATATCTTTTTGCCCCATTTCCTCTAAAATAATATCTAATGTAACAATAGCACGCTTGAGAACAGACGAATATCCTCTATTCAATACAATCCCTTTCTCTTTAAGTTTTTTTCCCATCAAATGAGCATCCTCAACTCCTTGAGAAGTTAAATCTACATCAGTCCAACCTGAAAATAAATTTTGTTTATTCCATAAACTTTGTCCATGCCTTACTAATACCAATTTTTTCATTACTCTATATCTAACTCTAATACTACAGGACAATGATCAGAACCATATACATCAGATAAAATATACGCATCCTTTACTTTGTCTTTTAATAATTCACTTACGAAAAAGTAATCTATTCTCCATCCTATATTACGGTCTCTTGCTCGAGTTTTCATATCCCACCAGGTATATAATTCTGGCTTATCTGTTTTAAGCCTTAAGGTATCCGAGAAGCCATACTCTTGAATCAATGTATCTATCCAAGCTCGTTCTTCTGGTAAAAACCCTGAGGTTTTGAGATTTTCTTTGGGACGAGCCAAATCAATTTCTGTATGAGCAGTATTCACATCTCCAGTAATAATAATCTTTTTATTTGAATAATCTATTCCCTCAAGATACTGTAATAATGCTGCATAAAACTTCATCTTATATGCTAATCTCTCAGCTCCAGATCCTCCGTTAGGGAAATAAATATTGATTAAAATAAATTTCTCATAAGTAGCAATTTGAATTCTCCCCTCTTGATCAAAAATATCATCTAATTTAAACCCAGTTTGTATAGAAAGTGGTTCAACTTTAGAATATATTGCCACTCCACTGTATCCTTTACGGACACCTGACTCAAAATATGAAGTATATCCGGACACATTCAAAATATCATCAGTTAATTGCTCTCGATGGGATTTGGTCTCCTGCATACATAGAATATCCGGCTGATATTTCTCCAAAAAGGGCTGGAATAACTCCTTTCTTTGTAATGCCCTCAACCCATTTACATTCCACGATATTAGCTTCATACCTTATGTCTTATTTGTTCTTATTATATCACACCCGATGATCTCTATCCTTGGAAATCTTGTATAGGAATGATCTCTTGATTCCCCGATTTCATATTTTTAACTAATATCTCTCCCGTCTTAGCCTCATCTACACCCAATATCAAAGCATACTCATATCCCTTGCGATTAGCATACTGTAAAGCTTTTTTGAACGTAGTAATATCCGGATATAATTCAAATGCAATTCCTTGGGTATCCCGCAATGCAACAATAGAGGCAATATTATCTTCTATAGATGATTCATTGACACAAAATACTCCAATATTCACCAAGAATTTTTCTTGCTCCTTCATCCACTCTTCTTCTTTCAAAATTCCAAATAATCGACTCACTCCAATAGAAGCCCCAAATCCACTAATAGGAGTATCAATGTAATGAGAAACCAAATTATCATATCGCCCTCCCGAACAAATACTCCCATAAGATTCTAATCCCTCTAAATTACTTTCAAATACAGTGCCCGTATAATAGTCTTGACCTCTTACAATAGATAAATCAATACGATACTGTTCTACTTCAAATAATGTCAGATACTTAATTAAGTCCCCAAGCTCCTTTATCCCCTCTTCAAATAGAGATCCCGGCTGATTACACTCTCTTAACTTCAAATATTCTATTACATCTTGATTTGTTCCACCTCGTTCTTTTACTGGACTAATAGGTAAAACCCCAACAACTGCTTTTCTTTGCTCATCAGATAATCCAATATCCTTTAGACTTTGTAGCCACTTATCATAAGGAGTTTTAGAAATCTTATCTATATGCCGAAGTACAGCTGATTTTTCCTTAATATTATAATACTCTAATAATCCTGCAAGAATTTTACGATTACTTACTCGAAAGGTAATTGCAGGCAAGTCCAACATATATACAATATTCTGAATGACTGACAACATCTCAGCTTCAGCAAGCCTACTATCACTTCCCAGCACATCAATATCTGCCTGATATAATTCTCGATATCGTCCTTTCTGAGGCTTTTCAGCTCGCCAAGACTTTCCTATCTGGTATATTTTAGCAGGCATAGGGATATTTCGATGATGCTCAGCAATATATCTTGCCATAGGGACAGTAAGATCAAAACGTAAGCTTAAATCTCTATCCCCTTTTTGAAAACGATATATTTCTTTATCTAATTCTCCTCCAGCTTTTGCTAATAATACCGAAGAATATCCAATTGATGCAGTTTCAAGAGGACTAAATCCTGCATGCTCATACTCAGACTCAATGGTACGTATTATATTATTAAATACAATCTGTTCTTCAGGAGTATATTCAAGGAATCCGGAGGGAAGTTTAGAAGTGGACATATAATATATTATTCTGAAACAGTTTCTAATATTTGACCAGCGTGTTTGAGAGGATTAACCTTTACAAAATGCTTAATAAGCTTACCCTCTTCATCGATAAGGAATGTGTCTCGCTGTATACCCATATATTTTTTACCAAACATAGATTTTTCTTTCCAGACATCATATTCTGACACCACTTTTTTATCGATATCAGATAAAAGGGGGAAATTAAGACTATGCTTCTCTACAAACTTTTTATGAGATTTTACATCATCAACACTTACCCCAAGTACAATAATACCTTTTGCTTCAAGATCATTCATAGAATCTCGCATACCCTCAGCCTGCACCGTACATCCAGGAGTCATATCTTTGGGATAAAAATATAGCACCACCTTCTTGCCTCGGTATTGAGACAAAGTGTGAGATTTACCATCTTGATCTTCTAAGGTAAAGTCTGGAACTAATTGACCTACATTAATCATATCTATATTCTTATATTATACCCTTATCCTATCACAATACTCACAATACCTCAACTTATATGCTGTTGAGCTAACTCAATTTTACACTGTTTATAATCCGGACAATATATTGAAACAATATTCCAAAAGGACTTTGAGTGATTCATCTCTACCAAATGAGCTAATTCATGGATCACCACATAATCCATCAATTCAGGTTCTAGGAACATAAGCCGATAAGAGAAATTAAGATTTCGCTTACTCGAACAACTCCCCCAACGTGTTGTTGTGTTTCTTATACTTAGTCGACTATATGATAACCCCATAACTTCAGCCCAATATACTACTCGAGCAGTTATGATACCCCTGGCTCTATCTCTATGCTCCAAATAATGCTGTTGCGTATAGATATTTTCTGGAATTTTTGCCAATTGCTCTTGTATCCAATCCTGCTTAGATACTACAAATTGCTTTGCAACATATTGAGGAACATATCGTGGAATAGTTACCACTACTTTTTTATCTGCATTAATGCGGATACTAACCCGCTTTACTATAGGTGACTTTTTAATCGTATATGATATCATATATGTAGTATATCATGTAATATGCACTCTTATGAGAGAATCATTTGAACAAATATTAACAGGAGGTCATCCAAACTCATTAGGAAGAACCTTGGAAGTAGTAGAGCTCATCCTCAAAGATAACACATTAGTTGCTGAACTCATCGAAACCTATTCATCATCAGATGAGATAGTAAGACTTCGAGTTTCTAATGCATTAAAACGTATATGCAAAGAGCACTCTGACTGGGTATATCCATATACCGATATATTACTCTCAAAAATAGCAAAGATCAATCAAGCCTCAACTCAATGGACTTTAGCCACTATATTCCGGTTATTATCACATTTTTTAACCGCAGAACAAAAAGAACTTGCAACAGACCATCTCAAACACAATCTTGATACCCATAAGGATTGGATTGTTATCAATACCACTATGGAGACATTATTCACTTGGAGTAAAGATAATCCCCTCTTAGCTGAATGGCTTATTCCAAGACTTCAAAAATTCCAAAAAGATACTCATAAATCCATCTCGGGAAGAGCCACCAAATACCTTACAGCCTTATCTTGACTATATCTCGCTTATTCGGTACAATACACAAGTACCTTTCAAATCTAATTCCGCGATAACTTTTACCTCCCGCAGGGAGGCAGCGGTAACTACCCATGGTAGTCAGGGAGCAGTCTCATTATAATACCTATATGTATTATGTATACGCTTTAGTCAATAACTCTTATAGTAGAATTTATGTAGGAATTACAAATAATCCCAATCGTAGATTAAATGAGCATAATACAAGGCAAGTAATATCAACTAAAGGCTATACCCCTTGGCAAAGGTTTTACCTCAAAGCTACCCCTTCTCGAAAAGAAGCCAGAGAATTAGAAAAAAGGTTAAAATCAGGACAAGGAAAAGAATATCTGAAATCAATTATGATTAAGAAATTCAATCTAAATTCTGACTAAATAATTCCGCGATAGCTCAGCGGTAGAGCAGTCGGCTGTTAACCGATTGGTCGTAGGTTCGAATCCTACTCGCGGAGCCAAACGCCTTTAAACAGCTTATTTTAGCTGTTTTTTGGTTTTAATATTCACTACAATTTTGGTATATCAGTAAAATATTTCTCTATCTCCTCAGCAAATTTTAAACCAAAATCATCTAGGAAATTAAACAACTCTTTTTGAGTAAATGTTGGAGTGATGGCCTGCTCTACTAATACTCTAAGTTGAGGTTCATATTCAGGATAATATTGAATCAAATACCTATAACAATAGACTAGGTCTCGAGTATATACCTTGGCCTTATCTAAAAATAATGCATTCCCTGCTCTCAAAATAGCTCTTGCTATCCATTGAGTGATTCCAGTAAGTTGCTCAGGTTTTTGAAGTAACACAGCTTTAGCTTTCATAATTAATTTCGGAATATTTCTTCCAAAATGTGAGGCTGTTTGCTTAGATGCATTAAATTCTAGAATATCATTAAGCCTACTATTCCCATATATACACACTGATTGTGTTTTAAGGAGAAAATGAGTTACAAAATACTTATCTCTATTTAGAATATCTTCAGTAGATAGTAGCTCAATATCTAGTCTAAATGTATCATTATTATAAACAACCTGAGATGGTAGATTTACAAGGGGGTCCATATCAATGATAATAAGATCAATATCTGAATAATTATCTACTCTAGAATTATTGGCAAAACTTCCCCTAACATAAATGGAATCTATATTCCCCTTATGATCTTCTAATAACATATCTACTACCTTCTTTAAAATAGTTTGAGATTGTGATGATATAGTATCCCAAGTAAAAGGATTGTCAAAAAAACCTTGCTGATTAATCTTTAAAACATATCCCTTGGGTTCTAATTCCAACATATACACTATATTTAATAAAGTTATAATATCACATATCACTATTAATAGAAAAGGATATCTTCTGGGAAGATATCCTTTTTTGTGATCAAGTTAACAGCACACTAAAAGTCCATTTAAAATCATATCCTCTAAAAGCTCAATTACATCCTTTTCTTCTATGGCTACACTGTCAACCAGATTTGAAATATCAACTCCTTGAGGAAATTCCCATAACAATTTAAACAAGTTCAAGGTAACAATATCAAAATTCCAAGTCTTTTCAAATACAGCAAAGTAGATATTTTCTTTTACCACTAACCTCGGCCTATGTACAAAACTCAAGGCAACTTTTGTATTCAAAGATAGAGTGGTACTCTTTAGTGAAAAAGGAAAGGAGTATTTGTATCTGGTATTAATCATTGATTCTTGATGATTCCAAAAATCTTCAACCCCTACCTGATCCAAAGCTCTTACTAATATCTCTTTCAGATGATTTCTGTAGTCTACTTCATTAAACTTATTCCCAGACAACTTAGGAACTGGAGCCCTAATTGATTCAAACCCTTTACACAAATCAAGAATATGTGTGAGATAGTCGAACCCAGTTCTTTGAGCTACACCTATTGTCAAATGACAAGTTAAATTACTTGATGCATAAGCTTTATGCCACCATCCCTTTGGGATATAAAGTACTTCTCCTTCGCTTAAAGTTCCTTCCCAAAAGATTTGATCAGGAGCCTCTAAATTAGAGTCTATATCCTTAAACATTGGATATTTCCTAGCACAACCTCTTATTTCCCACTCTTTTGATCCATGTAATTGCAATATAATGACATCATGGTCATCCCAATGGAGGTCAAATCCTGCTGAGTTTTCACCTCCGACATAGCAGTTAATTTGTACCTTTTCCTGAAATAATGTTGTAAATAGACCCGCAATAGCGTTAATATTATCATCAAGCTCATGAATAGAGTCGATAACCAAAACACTACCATCTACCATTTGATTATGTAGCTTAGCAGGATCAATATAATAAGTTCTTTCTCTACGCCTAATTTCTTCTACACAATATTGTGACTCAGGAAGTACTAATCCATTTTTAGACAATCTCACCCGAGGAAAAGATAACATTCCGCCAGAAAGAATTGCATTCAACCTATTCCACGGCAGAATTGAATCAATTCTTTTTAGTGAACTAACTCCATGAATCATTCTTTCCCCCAGAATTGAATCACAGAAATAATCAAAACTAATTTCAGGAAAAAAAGAGTTCCAACTAAGTTTCATCATGCCCTCCAAAGAAAAGTGTGCTTTGATAATCATTAGGGGGGACTTCAATCCCCCCTTACAAAACATCAATTATAGCTTTTTAATCTAGTCGTTGGCAGTGTCATTGGCATCACCATAGTCCGACAGGGCCAGACTATTCCTGCGATGAGAGACAGTGGAGGGTTGAGATCCCTTGAACAAGGAAGACTTGAAACCCTCTTTGGACTTTTCATCCAAAGTCTTTGACTGATTCATTGAAAACTCCTTGTGAAAGAACAATGAGATTAGAGTTAATCTCAATCAAACGTTATCATAATACTTAATTTTTGTCAATAGCTGTCAATTATTATTAATTTGTCATAATCCTAATCTGAGATATAATAACTATATAATAATACCTCCATGCAAAAACTTAAATCTGGAGCAATTATACTCTCAAATGACTCTACTAAAATACTTCTTGTCTATAGAGGTAAAGAGGCTGATTGGTCTTTTCCTAAAGGACATATTGAGGAGAATGAGATTCCAGTAGACGCTATGAAAAGAGAAGTAAAAGAAGAAACTGGTTTAGAAGTAGCTACGATAATCACAGAGTTGACTCCTATAGAGTATATAGATAGCAAAAATATCCTATGCCGTACGCATTATTTTCTATGTACAGCTCATGAGGGAGAACTTATTACTGAAAAACCTGATGATAAATTAGAGTGGATAGTAATAAGTTTAGTACACGATACTCTATCTTATGACAATCTCAAAGAGTATTGGAAAGAGAATGTATTGCCTAATCTACCAAGAAAAGCTTAATTTTAGTTCTAAAGATCCCCACTCAATAGTTCGGAACATATCCACGAGAGGGAGCAAACCCCATTTAAACAGCTTATTTTAGCTGTTTAAACTACTTAGTTTTCTTTAATGTATGAGAAATATCAATTGTGCCTAATAAAATCCAGCCCAATACTCCTATTACAAAATGATACTCTACAGGAACTATATAAAACCTGTTAACTGAAATAATAACAAAATAACTACTAACGCTTAGTATATTTATTATTGATATGAGTTTCTCATATGTATATGAATTATATAGGGAATATATCCAAAAATTAAGATAATTAAACTTATTCCCAGTATCCAATATGTTAAGTAACTTATAAAAAATCCCACACACACGATACTTAAAACTGCCATTATTCTCACATACCATTGTTTCATAAAGCAAAACTTTTATCGAATACCCTTTGCTACACTGGCTATACGGGCCTTGCTGTTTATTATACCACCAGATGGTGTTGTAAATCACTCCTTATCAATTATATACCTATAAAGAATAATACTTATCAATGCTATTATAAAATATCCAATTATCATACGTATGGTTATTAATATACCGCTATATGATTGTATATATACATATGGTATCGCTATAAAACAAATAATACCTGCTATATATTTATTATGTTGACCCCGAATTATTAAAGTTATTATCCCCAGTATATTATTTATTATTAATAGAGTAATAGTAGTAACATACTGTAATAATCCTACTCTTGTTGCAACCATCATATTATCTATATCAATATTGAGGAATTTATATCGCAACCAAATCCATGAACACAGAATAATCAATATATTATTAATTATTATTAATGTAAGTAATCTCAATGATTTTTTCATACTTAATATCCCTTAAAACACTGGCTTGATGGGCCCTGCTGTTCATTATACCACCATATAGAATTATGGATAGCAGTTGGCGTATGGATGACAGAAAAATTAGTCCATTCTCCTGTATATTTATTCCATAGATCTCTAGCAAAGGTTGCACAGTTATAGTTAGTTATATTATATCCATTTACTGTATTTCCCCAAAAATCTTTAGCCCAGCCATAATACCCATTCATATACTTTATTTCATCATAAGTTCTTTTATCTATACTTAGATCTCTGTGTCTAAAATCAACACGAGTACCTATAGCAATATTCCAATCTGTATCTGAGTCTACAAAAATATTATTTTCAGTCTTTATATTATTGGTCTTACCATTATTATTTGTATCATTTAAATCTGTAGTTCCTACCCATGCTGGCCACCAATTTGCAAAGCTATTAGTAGCCCAACATTGCTTAGTATTATAATTTCTCTTTCCTACTGAAATTAAAGCGTACCCTAAATTAGATGCGGGATTATGTGCATATGTAGCAGTAGGACTTGCATGTATTCTCATATATCGGCCTGTTGAGTATTGAGTAAAATCATTTTCTCCTACCAAGAATTTTTGATTTACTCCTCCATAACAAGTCCACCCTTGAATTTTCTTGCCAATAGCTAGACTATCTTTAGCATCCATACAAAGCCATTTTGCTCCTTGAGCTCGTATTGTTCTATCTGGCCATGTTTCCCATTTTTGAGCTATATTACCATTACAATAATGTAATTGTATTTTTGTCCCATCATAATACTGTCCTCCCGCAACTTCTATACACATATTAGAGTTTTGTCCATGTATTATAACTAAATCCATTAAGAAAATTTCTAAATACTTATTCAAAACTATAGTGGTAAAAGGGTGACGAGATACCCCCACTCAAAGGTTCGAACATTGTCCAATAGGCGGAGCCAACTCCCTTTAAACAGCTTATTTTAGCTGTTTTTTGGTTTATTTTTTCAGCCACTTATTAAAGAATTCTCTCTGTAAGATATTACTTTCTTTTATAACCTGACTTAATCCATGATCAGCTTCACTAAAATAATGAAAATCAACATTATTGTGACCAGCCTCTATTAGTTTATTGAAAAACTTTATTGCAATACTAGGAATTACTTGGACATCTTGTCCTCCTTGAATAATTTGTAATGGAATAGTTTTATCTATCTCCTCCACATTCTGATAGGGAGATTTAGCTTTTACAAGCTCATCTGAATTTATATCATACATATCGGACTGGAATTCCTTCAGTTCTGGTCTAGTCACATATTCACTTGCAATATCTAAAAGGGAAGCTTTTATACTTACACATCGTACCCAATCTATAGACTTACGCAATATATTCAAACTCATTAACCCTCCTCTACTTGCCCCTGTCATTCCAATTCTCGTAGAGTCTATATAGTCTAAGCTATCTATTACTGGTTTTAGATTAACAATATCGTCTAAATCCATTCCTGAGAGCTCATCTTTTCCCTCACTACCTCCATTACCTGAGTATTGTGAGGCAATAACTACATAACCCCAAGAGGCAATAGTACGTATGACTCCAATAAGCTTTTTACCTGTTATCTCGCCAAATTCTTTTGAACCACCTCGATTATAAATAATACATGGGTATATACCCTTTGCTTTTGGTTTTACAATATATCCTTTAATATTTCTTCCGTCTGAATTATAACTAAGATCATATAAGCTCAAAGTATCCAAAGAAAGAGACTTTATGGTCTCTTTATCAACAAAATTCCAATCTATAAGTAATAGTTCCATAGTGTTATTATACACCGTTATATATAAAAAATAAATATGGGGGCAGTATCAAACTACCCCCAAGTGCACACGATGAGAAGAATTACCCAAGCATCGCGATATTGGGACGGACGCTGTACAGCTCCATGGCGGTGGCAGGGCTGACATCCCCATCACAACAGGAAGGGCTGGGGGAATTGCACCCATGCTCGGCACAGGAACCGACACAGAGGGAGGATTCGGTACCGTGCAGGTTGATCAGGACAGCACCGAAAATTGGTGCATACTTCCTGAACTTCTGAACAGTGTCCTTGTAGGACTCCTTCAGAAGCTGGGCGTCATTCCCTCCCCTCACACCGAAGTAGGGGAAGTGATCGATGAAACGACCGAAGACTTCTTTGCAGTGAAGTGCGTAAAGCCTCGTGTCGAGAATGTGGTTGTGCCACATTTCATCGATGTCTTGCGTGGGAACCACGGCTTCGCTCAGGGTAAGCGTCATGAAGAGGAAGGTCTTGTATTGAGCTTCCACCAGGAGTGCCTTCTCGAGCGTCCAATCACACTCGTGAACGAGTTTGAAAATGACCGGCTCCAGGTTCATGGAACTGATCTTTTGAGCAAGCTCACTCTGCTTGATGTCAAGCCGAGTAGCGGTTGCAGTTTGAGTCATGAGAGATTCATCCCCATAAAGAACAGTGAGATTATTTCTAATCTCGTTGAAACCCTATCATATAATTATATTTTTGTCAATAGCTGTCAATTACATTAATTCTTCCTAAAAACCTCCTAGATTAACCACTCAAAGGTTCGAACATTGTCCAACAGGCGGAGCCAACTCCCTTTAAATACCTTATTTAAGCTGTTTTTTGGTTTTTCAGTAATAAAAAACCCCTCTGCCAATTGACAAAAGGGGAGAGGATGAATCAGAATCAGTCCTCCACGAGATGCCACCGATTGGTGGTATGAAATTTTCTGGCCCGTTCGTGAGTATAGCCCACGAGTTCCAGGGGGCACGTTTGAATTTTGCCCCTTGAGAAGGGCAGCGCTTGACCTCGTTCTCTCAACTTTTTGTAGCCTTTCCCATAGTAGGAAAAGTTCATTTGTTGAGCAAGAGAGTCTATTTTCATTTCCAGCAGCCGTCTACTGTATGACCAGTAGACATCCACCCCGTTTGGGGAGGATTCCAAACTGCCCATGGGGACGGAGTAGAACACTTTCACCCCTGTGGGGCGAGTTTGGCGTTCTGTTGCTGGATTGTGAATGGTGGTCATAACTTGGAAAGACCAATTTTACCTCACTACCTTATCACATTTCTTGTATTTTGTCAATACACTCCAACAAAATACAGATACTCTTCTCAGGATAAAACTATAGTGAGAGGGGTAGTGGGGCAACTTCTATATCCCCCCACTCAAAGGTTCGAACATTGTCTAACTCGCGGAGACACACAAAATAAAGCCAGGTTTTTACCTGGTTTTATTTACTATATCTAATATACTACCATACCGTAATTACTGTACTTTTCTGAGTGATCATAGCTCCATTGAGATCTTTTGCTACAAAATTAATGAGATATTTACCACTATTTTGCCACTTCCACCCACTGAGGTCAACGAGCGATTCTTTATGAGGATAGTTATTAAAGTTATCTTGCATAAGGTTTAATACTCCCCCATCTACTTGCCAATACATTTTATACTTATCAACAGATAGATTATCGACTAACACTTGAAATGGTTGTAGTCCTGACACAGATGAGCCATTGGATGGCCACCAAATATCTATTTGTGAGGAGTTTTGTGTAGGTACTTCTGGTTCGATGATGGGAGGAATAGTTATAGGAATCACTGGAGTTGGAGTGGGATTTACTGGTGGAGAGGTTGGAACAATTGGAGTTGGAATAATTGGTTGAGACACAGGAGTAATATCCTGAGGAGTAAATACCAAGGCTTGTCCATTCCATGAGTAGTTTTTTGACCAATTAGCATTAAATACTCCTATTTTTACCGTATATGCTTCTTTATTAGGGGGTGTCCATTGTATTTCATATCGTTGTGTCGATCCTGATAGAATCTGTTGTTGCTCAAAAAATTTTTGATATACTTTTTGATTCTGGGAATTATATATTTCAATATCTATAATACCTTTTTCCCCGTCTGAATCGGGAGATGAGTTGGTAACTGTAGCAGTGATATTCATCGGCTTATTCACAATAACTGGATTACTTGTCGTAGAAGCTGATGAGTTATATGTGGCAGGAGTAAGACTTCGTCCCAAGCTAAACCAATTCGTCATTACTTGCTGAGCTAATTTGTTCTGTGGAGTATAGTCAATATTTTGAGAACCTCCAGCATTAGGATCACTTTTCCAATCCCAAAAATGAATTCCTTTAATATAGTTATAATCATTAAAGTAAGATAAGACTGCCTCATATCCATTTGCTTGTGCTGTCTCGTTTGAAGAATTTATATTTTGCCAACTCCCTGGATCAATAAAGGCTCCATCCATATTTTTATACCCTAATTCGGTAAATATAATAGGGATATTATACTTTTCATACAAGGGTCTTATCTGTGTTGTATTCCAATAATGCCATTTATTTTTAAGTGTATCAACTGATGGATTACTTTCTTGTGAAAGTGGGAAATATGCTGATATTCCAATATAATCAAGTTGAGGCCAAAATTCAATGAGATTTTTCTCATCAAATGGTTCTCCCCATTGAGATCCATAGGTAAGTGGTCCTTTATATACTTGTCTTGTCTTAGCAATCATATTAGTCCAATTCTGTGTATTTTGAGGATCTATATTGGGATTTGTAGTACTAATAAGCTCAGTCCCAATGGTCAATCCCTCTACTCCATAGGTTTGTGATAATGTTCCATATTTTATAAGGAGGGCTTCATAGTCTTGGAACCACTCAGTTTTGTTAGTGGGATTAATAAAGGCCCTCCACTGTCCATCTTGCGGATCCAAAAAGAGTTTTATCATTACCTTTAAGTTGAGAGAATGGGCATATTCAATTGCACTAATAAGAGACTCATCTGTTGGGGTATTATATCCTCGATATATATCGGATGAATAAATATTTGCCTGATAATAAGGTACTACTAAACTCACATAATTTGCTTTTGTGGCAGATAGGTTCCGCAAAGATTGTCGGAATGTTTCTGTACCAAAGTCAGTAGTATTATTACTATATGGGGGAACAATATTAACTCCTTTTTGCCAATCTTGTATATTCGCTTGTGCTATTCTAGGATAAAAAATCACTCCAATACATATTGGGATAATGAAAGCAAATGTTTTTGTATATATATTCATAACAATAAAATATATAATTATCCTATCATACTAACTCCGTTTGTCAAACACCAAATATTTATTATAAAGAAGTAATTCTTACTTTCATTTACATCCCCCATTCAAAAGTTCGAACATTATCCAACAAGCGGAACCAACTCCATTTAAATACTCTAGAAAGAATATTCTTATTAATAAAATGTCCTCTATTTAACCCTTCACCTCATCAAAAGCCAAATATCTATACCAGTAATCACGATCGACATAATAATAGCTAATGCTACAATACTAGAGCCAATATCCTTAATTCTTTTGATATGCTCATTCCATTTAGGTTCCATAAAATCACAAATCAACTCAATTGCCGTATTAATAAGCTCTAATGTAATGATAATAAATCCAAATAAAATTGTTTGTTTGATTAAATCCCAAGACTCAAGAAATGCTTCTAATCCAAGTACTATGATAAGAATAACTGTTGTTTGTACTAATAAATTATTGTCTCGAGAAAAGGCATACCGAAGTCCCTCAATCCAAAGTTGGGATTTTTTTACAAGTTTCATATGTCAACTTATTTACCTATAATATTTCACTATCTTTCTTATAAGTATACTATACACAAACTCTTGTCTCAAGTAATTTTATATCGTAAAAAACTATTATATTAATGCTACATAGTATTTACCTCTATATCCACTTCTACTTTATAGGTTGATATAGTATACTATTGATAATTACTTTATCTATTAACTCTATGATTTTATCTATTATCTTTTTTATTCTTGGTTTATTTATCCTCATTAAAGGTTCTGACTTATTGGTAGATGGAGCCTCATCTTTAGCAAAGAAGTTTAATATTGCCCCAATGATTATTGGCCTTACCATTATTGCTTTTGGTACAAGTGCTCCTGAATTATTAGTATCTCTCGTATCTTCCTCTCAAGGAGCTAATGACTTGGCTCTAGGAAATATCTTTGGATCTAACATTGCAAATATTTTACTCATCTTAGGAGTTACCGCTATCATCAACCCGATTACAATACCCCATAACACCATATGGAAAGAAATTCCATTTACCCTTCTTGGAGCTATTGTGGTTACAATATTAGGTATTCGAGAACAAATCGATGGATTAACCCTATCTCGTATTAACCTTAATAATACTGATG
>JALQTA010000004.1:27780-28009 GCA_023264145.1 Minisyncoccota bacterium
GGAATAAGTGGTGGACTTATTCTCTTATTATTCTTTATTATTTTTATGTATTATACTTTGAGCATTAGCAATAATACCGATGAAGAGCCGAATATTCAATCTTTTCCATTACCCTTATCACTTCTCTATATTGTCCTCGGTTTAGGACTATTAGGGGGAGGTAGTTATATCTTAGTTGAAAATGCTGTCAAAATAGCTAATACCTTCGGCTTGGCTCAAGGGTTTATTG
>JALQTA010000050.1 GCA_023264145.1 Minisyncoccota bacterium
TCACCCACAGGAGCTTGCAAAGATATCGTATCTTGATTAATTTTAATAATTTGATGAACTTTTTCTACTTCGATATCCATCTCAGCTGCAATTTCTTCAGGTAAAGGCTCCCTTCCCAACTCTTGCACAAGATTACGTACTACTTGTGAATATTTATTAATAGTCTCCACCATATGAACAGGAATACGAATAGTACGAGATTGATCAGCTAAGGCTCGAGTAATGGCTTGTCGAATCCACCATGTAGCATAAGTAGAAAATTTAAATCCCTTAGAATAATCAAATTTATCAATTGCTTTAAATAATCCTAAATTTCCTTCTTGGATCAAATCTAATAAGGTAAGATTAGGACTTCGTCCTACGTATTTTTTGGCAATAGAAACCACTAATCGTAAATTAGCTTCAGCAAGTTCTCGTTTTGCCTCTTCATCTCCTTCTAATACTCTTTTTGAAATATAAATTTCTTGCTCTTTATTTAACAAAGGGATACTTCCAATCTCTTTGAGATACATTTGTACCGGATCAGGTAATTCTTCTTCCCATTTTTCCAGTGAGGTATACACTTCACTCTCTTCAATACCATCACTCGTTACTCCGGGGAGAAACTCTATTTCATCTTGAACTTTAATCCCTTTGGATTTCAACATATCATACACCTCCTCTAATTGCTCTAAATTATCCTCAATATTAGGAAGGGCATACATAATTTCTGTTTCTGTCACAAAACCACGCTCTTTTCCTTGAGAGATCAAAGTCTTAATAATTTTTTCTAAATTTTGCTTGGTACTATTCTCTGATGGGGTATTCATAATAAAGATGATTAAGTGTTATTATTAGTAAATGACTTATACTTGCGAAGAATGTCTTGAACGGTATCCTTATCTCCTACTTGTTTGGCTTCTTTTAGCTTTTTTAATAATGCTTTTCTTACCGAGCTTTGATAATGAGTGGTTAATAATTGAATATTTTCTTGAATTGTCTGTTGAGTTTGCTCTTCACTAGGATGCATTTCTTCAATCTGATAAAAAATAGGTAATAATAAGTCTTCTAGAATAGCATACTCTTCTTCTGAAACAAAATGCTTACATTCAGATAAACTCAGTTTTTTTGAAGAATGCTTAACACAATAATCTCTTATCTTAATAAATAACTCCCTTAATATAGGTTGAGTAAATAGAGATTGATCTAATATAAGAATATCATGATTTTCAGGTTTGTAAAGAAGATATGCAATAATATGCTTTTGTAATTTAATTCCTGGGCTATCTGATGATTTAATATGAGCAGAAATGTCTGCTGAACTCTCAGCTACTTCCATTTTACTATAAATATCTTTTTCTGGCATATGTAACAAATCAGCAAGCTTTTTAATATAGTGATTTTTTGCAATGGGATCATTAATCACTTGTATCCACTGTAACAATTGTTTTAAGGCTTTATTCTTAGCAGGGATATCTTCGGGGGAAATAGTTGCAATAATATGATGTAAATAGTATTCAATAAAATGTTCAGCTTTATCAATACTCTGTTTCCATAACTCCGGATTTTCTCTCACTAAATCAGCCGCATCTTTCCCTTGAGAAATATGAATGACCTGCACCACTCCACCTTTTTGCGTAATAAGTGATGCCGCTCTAAGACAAGCAGCTATACCAGCAGAGTCATTATCAAAAGCCAAAATAAATTGGGTGGTGTATCGTAATAATAATGTAATATGGTATTCAGTTAAAGCTGTTCCTGATACTGCCACTACTTCTGGAACACCAGCCTTATGAGACATAATCACATCCATTTGCCCCTCTACTAATATTACACGTTTTTGTTTTTTAATTGCTGATTTTGCTTGAGCTAACCCAAATAATACCTTACTCTTATCATAGGTAATAGTTTGAGGAGAATTAACATATTTCCCCATTTGCCCATCATCATATTCTGGTAAAATACGCCCCGTAAAACCCACTACTTTTCCTAATATATTCTGAATAGGTATCATAATACGACCTCGAAATCTGTCATATATATGATTTTCTTTTCCGCGAATACTCATTCCTGTTGCCTCAATGTCTTCAGGACGATATTTTGTAATAAGTTTTTTCGTCAATGTTTGATAGCCTTGTGGAGCAAAGCCAATGGTAAATAAGGTAATTAACTCATCCGTTAATCCTCTCTCATATAAATACATACGAGCTTTATCTCCATAGGTCTTATGAGATAGTATCGTATGATAAATACGAGCACTATCTTCTAATATACTCATAAGAACTTTTTTATTATTCTCATGATATGATTGTTTAGAAGATTCACCCGTCAAGGGAATACCTGATTTTTCTGATAAAATCTGAAGAGCTTCTCTAAAATCAACCCCTTCAATATCCATAATAAACTGGAATATATCTCCCGCCTTATCCCCTCCAAAATCTTTATATATTTGTAATTCTGGACTCACAATAAAGGATGGGCTTTTTTCATTACGAAATGGAGATAAAGCCTTATAGTTTGCTCCTGCTGGAATCAAGGTAATATATTCACTAATAATATCTACAATATCTAACTTTTGTTTAATCAAATCCTTAACTTCATTGTTCATAGATTATTCTCTCATCTAATACATCTTAATACGGAGAATTTTTATATTATGCCTCTTTCAGTTTTTTTTCTCTCATAAATAATATCGTGAGTCCAGCAATACAGAGAACCCCTAGTGAAAACCATTGTGTCATAGTAAGTCCCACTGTCTGTGCCGACTCATATAAAGAGTCTGGTTTATACCAAAAGTCAGTAATAAAATGAATAGCAGAAACACCAATCACAAAGAAAGAGGTGAGATACCCAGGTCTTCGAAAATCATACATTTTATTATGAAGAATAACCAATATCATAAATAATAACAAATACGAACTACTTACATATAGGGCCCAAGGGTGTATTGTTGTATTTCCTATAAATATCGTCCACGGATATATAATACTAGATTCTATTCCTGTTGAAGGATTAGTAATAAACACACCTAGGTATCCAATCATCATCCCTAAAGGTACAATATATAAGAAAGAATCAAGAAATCTCAACCAACTCATACGAGATCGCTGAATTACAGAAAAACCTTGTAAATAAAGCCATCCTGCAATAACTGCCCCTAAATATCCTCCAATAATATGTACATTCCCTGCATAAAATACCTCCCCCCAACTCAGAGCTGTCTCTAAATCAACGGGAATTTGATTTAATAATAAATAAAAGATACGTGCTCCTAATAACCCACTGAGAGCTGAAATGGTTACAAACATAAAGATATCATCTTTATTCACCCCTTTACGAGTTGCTTTTTCTATAGATAATATCAGCACTAACAAAAAACCTCCTAAAAAGAATAGCCCCCAAAACAGAGGTATCATCAGAATACTTTCAATTAAGATATTAAGAAAAGATTGTATATCAATCATTATTATATCTATATTTTAATATATATATGTATTATATTGGATACACTTGTGTACCATTTTCATCATACAATATAATAGCAGCGGTTGGACAAGATTGAGCAGCCAACATTAAGGTGTCATCATCTACTGAACTCACATCAAGAGCGGTAATATCAGTATTTGCGGAGGTTGAAGAGCCATCTTTTAATTTTAACACTGCCTTTCCTTCAGCATCAATTTCAAACACATCGGGATATACTGCAACACAACTTGCCGCTCCAATGCATTTATCTCGATCAATAGTTAAGGTTTTAATAGCCATATTTATTTACTTAAATGATAATGATTGTCTGTACTATCTTGAGTATAGTATATATTTTTAATTTTGTCACCACATACCTCTCTTAATTTACTTTCCACAATCACTCCAAATGTCATTGATGACATAGGACATCCAACACAAGCACCAAGTAAATGCAGTGTTAGATTTCCATTTTCAAATAGTTCTATCTCAACACCACCACCATCCCTTTCTAACATAGGGCGGATTTCTTCTAGTACTGTTTCTATTTTTGTATATGTATTCATAAAGTGAATACAATGAGGTTATTTGATACTAATATCTGTAATTTCTACTTCTGTATATGGTTGTCTATGTCCATTCTTAACACTATATCGTGTTTTATTCTTATATTTAAAAATAATTTGCTTCTTTCCTCGCCCTTGAGATAATACTTTCGCTTTTACTTGAGCATTATTTACTACTGGAGTACCCATAGTAATGGTTGTTGTATCATCAACTAACAAAATATCATCCAATACAATTTCTGATCCAACTTCTTGGTCTATCTTCTCTATCTTTAAAATAGTTCCTTTT
>JALQTA010000051.1 GCA_023264145.1 Minisyncoccota bacterium
TCCAGTACTCAATGAAGAAGAACCCCTTACTTTAAAGATTGACAGCCCTACAGCAATTAATAATAAAGGCCATATCTTTACAAAAGGTATGTAAATAACTAAGTTTTGATTACGATATACTCCATAAAAAGATACAATAATCATCAATATACTCAATATGATTATATATAATACTCCTAAATTAATAGAAAATTTATTAGATTCTTTCACGGAGCTTTCTTCTTGCGCAATAAGATCCCTTAACATACTTAGATATGATTAGCATTTCTACTTGCAATACTTTTAATAATAAAAGCAATCCCTACGGCAATAAGTAATGATGGATATCGCAGAGTATCCGAGATCAACCCCCATGGAGGAACATTAAATTGAAAAACAATACTTCCTATAAAAATAATACTTAATGCCGTGATATTTTGAGTGGTCAACAACTCTTTCCTAAAGCTAATTTTTTGAATATCATTATTAATATCTTTTTGTAATCCATGCGTTATGGTGTGGTAAAATAATAAATCTTCTCTTTCATTTACCTCATGTTCAGTAGGTAATAATACCGATAAAGCAATATAGAGAACTAAACCAAATCCACTTGCAAAAGCTAATAGGATAAATAATACCCGTATAGATGTGTGAGATGTATCCAGATAATCTCCAATACCAGCTGCTACTCCAGTCAAAAACCTAAAGCTTGTTGACTTATATAAATGCTTTTGAGCCATATCCCTTATAAATGAATTTTAATATTATGATATACTACAATTGTATCACAATATATTAATTTTTGATAGAAGGGAATAACTATTTTATAGACATGAATGAATCCATCCACAATACCCTTAAAGAATTACCCTCCATATCCGGTGTATATTTTTTTTATAATACCGAAAATACCGTTATTTATATTGGAAAAGCAATTAATTTACGGTCAAGAGTGCAAAGCTATTTTCGTCAAAATGCATCACTTAACTCTGCCAAAAGAGCTATGGTTAAGGAAGTTGATCGTATTGAAATTAAAGCTTGTGATAGTGAAATTGAAGCCTTAATTCTAGAATCACATGTCATAAAAAAATATAATCCAAAATATAATGTCCTCCTTAAAGATGATAAAAGCTATGCTTATTTGGTATGGACAAAAGAAGAGTTCCCTCGTATTTTTGTAACTCATCATACATACCTTCAAAACCATCAAGATACTCTAAACTATTTAGGTCCTTTCGTAAATGGAGATGCCCTTCGTAAAACCCTCCGTATTCTCAGAAGGACTTTCCCCTATCGTTCATGTAAAACTTTGCCTAAAAAACCTTGTATTTATTATAAATTAGGGAAATGTGAAGCCCCTTGTATTCAGAATATCGATAGCATTACCTATCGCTCTCATCTGAATATGATTATCGATATTATGAAAGGTAAAACCAAAAAACTTATCAAAGACCTTACCTTACAAATGAATAGTTATTCAGTCCAACAACAATTTGAAAAAGCTTTAGAAGTCCGTAATCAAATTGATGCACTCAACAAAGTAGCTCTTCATAAAGGAATTATTCAATCTCAGAAAAGTAAGAAAATTGAATATATCAAAGAACTCCAACAAATACTCAATCTTGACCAACTCCCTAAAAGAATTGAGGGGTATGATTCTTCACATTTTCATGGAGATAAGGCAGTGGTATCAATGGTTGTATTTGAAAATGGTAAACCTAAATCAGATGGGTATCGAAAATTTAGAATAAAAACCCCCCCAGAAGGTGGTGATGACTTTTATAATCTCAATCAAGCCCTCAGTCGGAGATTTCAACATAGTGATTGGCCTATTCCTGACTTAATTTTGATAGACGGTGGCAAAGGACAATTATCTAAAGTAAAAGAAGCTCAGTCTCAAGGAAAGCTTGAATATCAATCCATTCCTATTATATCTCTTGCAAAAAGACTGGAGGAAATCTATATTCCTAACCGAGATACCCCTATTTTACTTCCAAAAAGTTCTAAAGCCCTACAATTGCTTCAACAGATCAGAGATGAGTCTCATCGATTTGCTGTTACCTATCATCGAAAACTTAGGGATACATTACCAAAAGACTAAAAATAAATACTATATCTCTCTTTGCTAAACAAAAGAATCTATCATTTGTAGCCGCAAGGGGATTCGAACCCCTGTTTTCCCCGTGAGAGGGGGATGTCCTAGACCGGGCTAGACGATGTGGCCAATATTTGTACAGTATACAGATTTTAGACTATTTTGACAAGAGTAGACTATTTTTTATTCAATTTGTTTCTAATAAAGGTAGGAAGTTCAAATTCATCTTCATCATCTGACTCTACATTTCGAATAAAAGCATCTTTTTTCACTTCAACTGCTTTTTGCCTCGCCTCTTCTTCTTGAGATTTTATCTTATCTTCTTCTGCTCGTTTCTTTAACTCCTCCAAAGTCGGACCTTTAACCTCTTCTTCTTTAAAAGGCTTAATAGGTGCTTTTGGTTCTTTTTGATCAAAACCAGTTGCAATAACAGTTACCTGCACCTCACCTTCAGTTAATTTCTCATTAATTACCGTACCAAAAATAACTCGAGCATCAGGATCAATAGATTCCCCAATAATATTAGCAGCTTCTGAAATTTCTGCTAATGACAAATCTTTTCCTCCCGTTACATTAAACAATACCCCTTTAGCCCCTTTAATTGAAATATCTAATAATGGACTATTAATTGCTATTTTAGCTGCCGTTACTGCCCTATTCTCCCCAGAAGCACTTCCTATTCCCATCAAAGCTGAGCCTGCATTTTTCATAATCTCCTTGATATCGGCAAAGTCCACATTAATTTCTCCTGGAGTAGTAATTAAATCAGAAATACCCTGCACCCCTTGTCGCAAAATATCATCAATCATCGCAAAAGCTTCTAATACAGGGGTATTTTTATCAATAATATTTAAAATTTTATCATTAGGAATCGTAATAATAGTATCCACATTTTTTTTCAACTCTTCAAAAGCAGTATCAGCAATACGCTTTCTCTGAATACCTTCAAACATAAATGGTTTGGTGACAACAGCAACCGTTAAAGCCCCACTTTCTTTCGCTGCCTGAGCAATCACAGGAGAAGCTCCTGAACCAGTACCTCCACCCATACCGGCAGTAATAAAGACCATATTTGCTCCATTTACTGCCTGATACACTTCTTCTTTGCTTTCTTCTGCTGCCTTTCGCCCAACTTCAGGATTCATACCAGCTCCCAAACCTCGAGTCAAATTTTTACCTAAATGAACTTTATGTTCTGCTTTTGAATGATGCAAATCCTGAGCATCGGTGTTTACCGCAACAAATTCCACGCCCTTAATATCAGAGTCAATCATTCGTCTCAGAGCATTTCCTCCCGCTCCTCCAACTCCTACAACTTTAATTTTTGCAAATGCTTCTATCTCTGGATTAATTCTCGCCATATATGTTGAATGTCTATTCAATACTTATCCTAGTATAGACTATCTAGGATTAAAAGTCAAAGTCTAATCTTTATGTTTTAATTGCTTTTCAAAGACTATTCCCAGTTTTTGAGCACTCACACTCCAATCAAATGCTTTCGCTCTTTCATATCCCTTATAAATGAGAGATTGTTTCAGTAAATCATCGGTAAGAATATTTTGTATTCCCTTTGCTATTGATTTAGCTGAATCAGGATTTACTAATACTACAGCATCAGCACCTACTTCCTTCATGGCCCCAATATTGGAGGTAATAACGGGAGTTCCTAAGCTCAAACCCTCTACAATAGGAATTCCAAATCCTTCATAGAGAGATGGATATACCCCTTGTATATATCTTGTCATATCTTCATCTGAGATATATCCGAGTAATTTGACCCTATCTTGTAAATCATAAGATTCTATAATCTGAGGAATCTGAGGAATAAGAGAAGTATTAAAATAATTTCCTGAAATATATAAATAAAGATTGGGATATTTGACAGCTATAATACTAAAAGCTTCAATCAATCTAGGAACATTTTTCCGAATATCAAGCCCTCCTTCATAAAATATATATTTTTCCTTGATATCTCTATCACTTTTATCCATAATACGTGGAGAAGCAGGATATATAATCGGTATAGATTGTGCCTTTAAACCAAAGATATCTGCTATTTCTTTTGCTGAAAAAGTAGAAATAGTAATGACTTGATGAACACGTTTAATAGACTGTTGTAATAATTGCACATAAATACGCATTTTCCAATTTGGTATATACTCTGGCAAACGCCAATAAATCAC
>JALQTA010000052.1 GCA_023264145.1 Minisyncoccota bacterium
TAAGTTTGAATGTTTTTACTTGTAATTATACTAAGGATAATGATAATAATGCCAAAGCTTTATTTGATGATATTGCTGCCTTATTCCGAGCAGAGAATATAGATAAACAAATTATTTTACGTAATCATTAAAAATAAAAAACTCCCGACGCATGCCGGGAGCGGAGTGAGAGATGAGACCTCAGGGCTGATAAACCTCCGGAGAGGGACGGCTTTCGGAAGGAAGAACATTCTCTCCCTGAACATACGGGATGACTTTGATGGGTGTCACCACTCGACTGTACCAGCGAAAATCTTCCACAGCAGTAATCAATGCCAATGCGGCAGTGATGATGCCAACAACTCGCCATGCAGACATTTTTGATTGCTGCTGGGGCGGAGAGGAGCGAGGAGCTCGCTGCAAAGGCTTAGGTTTAGGAGAAGGTAAGAGAAACAAAAGAATGAGTCGCTTCATTGTAATGAAGTGTAGGTCAAAATTAATTATACCAAAAAAAAACCCTCTTTTGTCAATGTATTTAGACAATATTTTTGTATATACTTGCGAATTTCGCCCAGAACGGTATACTATCTGTATGAATATTATATCCATTTTACGCTATACTAAGTCTCTATTTTACTCAAAGAAAAAATCCTTGATCACTATTACTATTGATCGTAATGCATTAATACATAATCTCAAAGAGTATCAAAGAGCCTATCCCGATATTCAATTTGCCCCTGTACTCAAAAGTAATGCCTATGGACATGGACTTATCCCTATTGCATGTATATTAGATAAAGAAAATCTTCCCTTTCTCATTGTAGACTCCTATTATGAGGCTTTAACCTTACGACAGAATCATATTAAATCTCCTATTTTAATTATTGGATATGTTTTCCCTGAAACCATCAAAAAATCTCGATTAAAAAATGTACATTTTACGATAACAAGTCTCTCTCAACTACAAACTCTCCATGATCTTATCCGAAACCCTATCTCTATACATCTCAAAATTGATACTGGAATGCATAGACAAGGTTTATTACCAAGTGAAATTCATCAGGCTATTACTCTTATAAAACACAACCCCCGTCTAAAATTACAAGGCGTCTGCTCTCATCTGGCTGACGCTGATAGCAAAAGGCGAAAATATAATCAAGCTCAATTAGCTCAATGGGAACAAAGTGTTCAATTTTTTAAAACAACCTTTCCTGATCTAAAGTATTATCATATATCCGCCAGTGCCGGACTCCTCCATACAGACACCACAACCCATAATCTCGCTCGATTAGGATTAGGGCTCTATGGGATCAGTACTATTGAGAATACAAAACTTTCCTTAAAGCCCGTACTCAAGCTCACTTCTATCATTAGCGGTATAAAGACCATTAAAAAAGGTGATACTGTAGGATATAATAATACCTTTACTGCATCCCATGACATGACAATAGCCACCATTCCTGCTGGTTATTCGGAAGGAATTGATCGTAGACTATCTAATATTGGACAGGTTGAAGTAGCCAAAAAATTATGTCCTATTATTGGACGAATAAGTATGAATATTACGATTATTGATATAACCCATATACCTGATATACAAGTTGGAGACAGAGTTACTCTCATACATGATAAACCCTTATCTCCTCTCTCTGTTTCTCATATTGCAGAGCAGTGTGATACCATTCCTTATGAAATTTTGATTCATATCCCCCCTCATCTCCGTCGTGAAGTACGATAATTCATATCTTGAAATTAGCTCCCATATTTCTCTAAAGCCCCGTTTCTGACGGGGCTTTTCCACACCTATGATAGACAAGATTATATTCTCTATAGTATACTGAAGCTATATCTTAATATAAAAATATGCCAGAAATAAAACCTCAAAAAGTATCAAATAACTTTCCTATTTTATTTACTCTGATATTTATTCCTATTTTATTTATATTTGGAACATTATTTATTTTTATTATCGTAAATACCAATAATAGACCTGATATTACCTTAACTCTATTAGAGCCCAAAAGTTTATCCAAAGAAACCGCCTCTTTTTCAGTCACTATAACAGGAGATCAAAATAGAATTGTAGAAAAAGGCTTTGTTTATGATACCAATCCTGAGCCATCACTTAGCTCTCGTGATACAAATGTATCTCCTATTACTGGATTATTTTGGGGAGGTTCTTACACTGGATCAGATTCCACCGTACTATTAACGGGTAATGAAACAACTGCCACAGTCAATAATCTATACACAACCTCTGCGTATTATGTAAGAGCATATGTGAAAACCTCATCTGGTATCATATACAGTAATGAATTATCCTTCTTACCAGGTAAGGATAAGCCAACATCTTTTATCTACTCTAACTCGTATCCCGTTAATACCCCTCAAGACAGGGATAGTAAAAGAATTGTTGATGTAAACTATCTTTTAGATTCTCTTATCAAGCTTAATCAAGAAAACCCTCAATTATTAAATACCGCTCGACTTCGCCAATCTATTCGTCAAAACTTAACATTATCTGATAAGGCATCTTGTACCTTTTCTCTAGCAAAACAACCACTTTATATCACCCTCCCTAATAATGGAATGACTATTCCTGTAGACCCTCAAACAAAATCTACAGATTGTTCTGATTATACCATCACTATAGAAAGAGATAATTCTATCACCGTAGAAGCACCTAATGCCGAAACTACGGCTATTAGTGTTAGATCTGATCGCCTATAAGTTATTCACATTGACATATTCAATACATCATACTATGATGACTATAGTCCTGTAATAACAAATTAATACCACATATATGTTCGAAGAATTTAGTCCACGATTTGAATCAGCTTTCCGTACCGTACTTATTGTTTGGGTATTAGGTTGGGCATTCTTTAATGGATTTGACGCCCTACGTCAATATGCTGAATTTGGATACTCAAGTGCAGCTACTGATGCAGACTTATTAGAATGGTTCTTCAGACTTATTACTTCTATTTTAGCTCTCACCTTAGGAATTGTATTATTATTTTGGTCATCAAATGTCCCTAATCGAATTAAAAAGCTAAGACCTATAACCAATGTCTCCTTATTCATGGGATTAACTGTGGTATATTATCTCTTCCCTACCTTATCTAAAATAGTTATTGATGCTGCTTTTGGTGATGCTGCAAGCTTCTTAAGAACTTTTATCTTTAACTCAGCCTGGTTATTCCCAAGTATTATTTTCCTCGTATTTCATTTATTATATTATATGAATATCAATAAATATAATGAGACTTTATCAGAGTCTCAAGCACAACAAGGAAATACTGGAGATATTACAGCTCAATAATATGAACTCCACAAAATCATATAAGATATGGAAAATCATTATCGGGTTTCCAGTAATCCTTATTATTCTTTGGTTACTTGCCTCATTATATCTTGCTAGCCAGTCCACAGCGCTTATTTTTGATAATAAAGTCAGTTGGGCTCCTGTTCCTAACTTTGGATACGACTTAGAGTTCATTAAAGACTCCAAAAACCGGTCTATTTCTGTGTGGACTTTTGATAATCCTGAATCTGAAAAAGTTATTTTGTATCTTCATGGTAACTCAGGGAGAATTAATGACTTCTTCGCTGATTTAATTCAATATGGTACTGTCGTATCCCCTGCATATCCAGGATACCATGAATCTGAAGGAACTCCTGATACCGAAGGAGTCTATGAGACAGCCTTACTTACCTATGATAATCTAGTTAATACAAAGGGAGTAAACCCTAACAATATCATCATCTTAGGACATTCTATGGGAGGTTCTCCTGCTGTATATGTTGCGGGACAAAGACCAGAAGCTCGCAAATTAATACTCATTAATACCTTTAGTAGTATTCAGAGTATGTGTGAAAGACAGTACTCTATCCTTTGTGGATTTACCGGAAATTTACTTAATACTGCATCATATGCACCAAAAGTAAGTATTCCTGTGCGACAATTTATCTATAGAGGAGACTTGAGCGTACCTCCAGCAGAAGGAGATACATTATTTGAAAATTTCACAGGGACATCTGATAAGGTGAAATTTGACCTAGATACCTATACCCACACCTATCCTGATCTTGATAAAGTATTCAGATTAGCTGAAGAAACTGATTAATTAAATCTCAATACTTTTTCTTCCGTGAGTTTACGATATCCTCCTTCAGGGATATCGTTTAA
>JALQTA010000053.1 GCA_023264145.1 Minisyncoccota bacterium
ACCTATTTTATCAATTAAAGATTTTATTAATTATGGCTAGACCTCCAAAAAATCAAGACGTAAATACTGTAAATTCAAAGCTATCCTCACTAGATAAGTATCTAAAAGAAAATTCAGAATATCATGAAGCTAAAAATGATATGGCTTTTAATGAGTCCAAAATTCTTGAATTAGAAGATTTGATTCGTAATGCTGAAATTATTACCACTACTACTCAGTCTCAATTTGTATCATTGGGTTCCCATATCAAGGTACAAGGAGCAAAAGGTGAGAGAGAGTTTTATATTGTAGGTGCTTCAGAAGCTAACCCAGCTGAAAGTAAAATTTCTGATGAGTCTCCTCTTGGATCTGCTTTCATGCATAGAAGCGTTGGAGAAGCGGTAGAAGTAGAAACTCCAGCAGGAATACAAAAGTATACTATTCTTTCTATACAATAAGATTTTGTCCTTGTGAGATTGTACCTTCTTTGATATACTTGAGAATAGTATGAAGTCATTTTTTGTTACCACACCCATTTATTATCTCAATGGTGAGCCTCACTTAGGTCATTATTATGCAACCACTATTGCTGATGTATTAGCTCGCTATAATCGTAAATTTGCTGATGGAGCGTTCTTTTTGACCGGAACCGACGAGCATGGACAAAAAGTGGCTGAAGCAGCCAAGAAGAATAATGTAACGCCTCAAGAGTATACTGATACCTTATCTAAAGTGTGGGAGAATACCTGGAAAGATTTGGGTATTAGTTATGATTACTTTATTCGAACTACCAATCCTACGCATAAGGCTTTATGCCAATTAGTGATTCAAAAATTACGAGACAGTGATGATATATACCCACAAAAATATGAAGCCTTATATTGTGTGGGGGCTGAATCCTTTGTAACGCAATCAGAATTACGAGAAGGTGGGCTATGTCCGGATCATGATGAAAAGCCTCAAATTGTATTAGAGAAGAATTATTTCTTTAGACTGAGTAACTATAAAGCAAAAGTTCTTGAATTAATTGAGAATAATACTATTCAGATCTCACCAGAATCTCGGCGTAATGAGGCAATTGAGCTACTCAAAAACCCTGAAGTGGGAGATTTTTCTGTTACGCGAGAAAAGGTGAGCTGGGGTATTCCGGTTCCATTTGATACCGAGCAGACATTATATGTGTGGATTGACGCCCTATTCAATTATATGTCAGGAATATTAGCAAAGAAAGATATTGATATTAATTCTTTATCTCTTGATGAAATTCTTGACACTATCAAAGATATTTGGCCACCTGATCTTCATATTATTGGAAAAGATATTCTTAAATTCCATGCAGTATATTGGCCAGCCTTTTTACTTGCCTTAGGAGTTCCAGAAGAGAATTTGCCAAAGAAAATTTTGGTGACGGGATTTTTTCTCTCTGATGGACGTAAAATGAGTAAAAGTATTGGGAATGTTATAGTACCTCAGGATATTATTGAATACTTTAATGGGATAACGGATGGACTTGGCAATGATATATTGCGCTATGTGATTCTACGTGAAATGAGAATTGGGAATGATGGGGATATTACCAAGGAGAAAATCATAGGAATTTATGAATCAGAACTTGTCAATAAATTTGGCAATACCTTTAGTCGTGTGCTTGGAATGGCAAAGAAGTATGGAATGAAGTTTCGAGATTTAGATATACATCATGGAGGAAGACATAATCCTCTTCAAGTTGATGAGGATGCTTCTGTAAATGAAGTAGAAATAAATTTTGATCTCGATAGTATTAAACGGTATCAAAGTTGGATGATAAATTATCAAATATATGAGGCGATACACACTATAAATAGAATGTTATTGAGTATCGGGCAAGAAATAGAGTTTTATAAACCTTGGGAATTGTATAAAAATGGGAATACTGAAAAATTAGAAGCTCTTATGAGAAATTGGCTTGAATCCCTACATCAAATTGTTGATGTAATTGATCCAATAATGCCATCAACTGCAAAGTTAATGGAAAGACTCCTTGCTGGAGAGAATATTCATATTTTTCCACGATTAGAAAAATAATATTCTAGTCATAAAGGATTATATATGATATAATAAGGTATAAAATAATACCTATACAGTGTTTATATGAGAGAATACGAAGCAGTGATCGGGATGGAAGTACATGTCGAGTCCAAAACAAATTCTAAAATGTTCTGTTCCTGTATAAATGGAAGAGGGCTTGAGACTCAACCAAATATCAATATTTGTCCTATTTGTACCGGACATCCTGGGACTTTACCAGTACCGAACAAACAAGCATTGGTAAAACTAGCTCGATTTGGGCAAGCTTTGCAGTGTTCTATCGCAGACTACACGTGGTTTGAGAGAAAAAGCTATTTTTATCCTGATTTACCAAAAGGGTATCAGATTACTCAGTATGAGCGGCCACTTTGTTATGATGGTCAGATTGAGATTATGACATCAAAAGGTCCGAAACATATTCGTATCACTCGTATTCATATGGAGGAAGATACAGGTAAATTGTCTCATATTAATGGAAAGACGGTGGTAGATTATAATCGGGCGGGATTACCTCTTATGGAGCTTGTGACGGAGCCTGATATTCGTAATGCCGAAGAGGCAAAAATATTCTGTGAAGAATTGCAATTAATATTACGATACCTTGATATTTCCGATGGAGATATGGATAAGGGACAGATGCGCTGTGAGGTCAATATTTCCCTTCGAGAAAAGGGGACTGAAACCTTTGGGACTAAGGTTGAGATTAAAAATCTTAACTCCTTTCGAGTAGTAGAGCAGGCTATTGAATATGAAATTATTCGACAGACAGAAGTATTAGAACGAGGAGAATCGGTTATTCAAGAAACTCGAGGATGGGATGATGGAAAAGCAATAACATTTAGTCAAAGAAAGAAAGAGAATGCACATGATTATCGGTATTTTGTTGAACCAGATATTCCTCCTTTCAAGACAGCTGATATTATCATAGAGGCTGCTTCTATTACGGCAGAACTTCCTATTGCAAAAAGAAAGAGATTCCTTGGTGAATATCAATTAGCTAGTCAGCAGGTTGAGATTTTAGTGCGAAATAAAGCTCTTGCAGATTATTTTGAACAAACAGTATCTGAATTAAAAGCTTGGATGATTTCTGAATCCAAAGAATTTACTCCTGAAGAGCATACTAAACTTGTTAAATTATCGGCTAATTATCTGCTGACTGAGCTGATTAAACATTATGGGGAAAAGGGGCTTACCTTTGATAATTCTCCTATTACTGCCGAGAATTATGCGGAATTTATCAAAATTGTATTTAGTGGAGAGGTTTCTTCAACGGGAGCACAGACTTTATTATTACAAATGATTGAGACAGGTTCAGATCCTAGTGATATTGTGGAGTCACAAGGTCTCAAGCAGGTTAGTGATACCAATGCACTTCAGGGTATTGTGGATAAAGTGATTGCTGAGAACCCAAAAGTTGTGCTTGACTATCAGAATGGGAATGAAAATGTGATACAATTCTTGGTAGGGCAAGTAATGAGACATTCTAAGGGAAGTGCGAACCCACAGGTGGCAAAACAGTTATTACATGATACAATTATACAGAATAAATAATCAGATATGCAGATTCAATGGCAAACTAATACAACATTAACACTCAAAGGAAAAGAATATCGAGTGATTATCAATCCAGTAGAATCTACAGGGGATAAGCCAGTAATATCATTAAAAGAAAATGATTTATTGATATCAACTACCAATATTCAAATCCCCG
>JALQTA010000054.1 GCA_023264145.1 Minisyncoccota bacterium
ACCAAATTCAGAAGCTCATCGCAAGCTTTACCACCAGCACCTCTTAGGAGGGGCTTTTTTCTTTCCCTAACTCCTCAATCCAACCCCTCGGCGGAGTAATATCAAATCCGTAATAGAAAGGATAAGAGCTAGGGAGGTAAGGAGCACAACTGAGATAGCAATATTTACATCCGAAATACCAAAAAATCCATATCTAAATCCATTTACCATATACAAGATAGGATTAAATCGTGAGACATTTTGCCAGAATTCTGGAAGAGCATTGACGGAATAGAATACTCCTCCAAGATAGGTAAGCGGAGTCAACACAAAAGTTGGGACTATCGCCGTATGGTCAAATTTTTTAGCAAATACTGCATTCATAAGTCCACCTAATGAGAATACTACCGCCGTTAAGACTGAGAACAAAATGACTGCCCATAAATTTACAATCGTAAGTTTGGTGAATAATAAACTAATAATCAGTACCAACACTCCTACTACAAGTCCTCGTACAACACCCCCAATCACATAACCCCAAACAATAACCCAGTTTGGTGTTGGTGATACCAATAATTCTTCTATACTTTTACCAAATTTTGCTCCAAAGAAGGATCCGACCACATTCATAAAAGCATTAGTAATAATCGCCATCATCACCAGACCGGGAACTATGAATTGCATATAACTTACTCCCTCAATATCTCGTATTTGGGATCCTACAAAAGCTCCAAAAATCAGGAAGTAGAGACTAGTAGTGATCACCGAAGGTAATAATGTCTGTGTCCAGATTCGGAATATTCGAATCATTTCTTTATTGACAATAGTATATAATGGTATCCAAATAGGTGCTTTCATATTATTGATTTACTTTACCTAATACTTCTTGATAATTTGAATTTTTATTCACTACAATAGTATTAAACAGATAATCATGTACAGCTCTATGATTTTTATTGAAAAATAATATTATAACGTCAATAAATATAAGTAAAAAGTTTGAAAATAGAATAAAAGGGATCAATAATCTAAATGGGAATAACCATTTACTAACTCCTTGTCCAGATATATGCACAACCTTTAATTTAAGTATATATTTGCCTAAAGTATTATTGAAAAATAAATATGAAAAAGTAGGATATAATAGTGAAGCTAATATCCAACCATAATCAAAAAGTTGTGTGTTATTTGGATCTGCTAATTTATCCAGTAAATTCAAGTAAGTTACCTCGAAAAGTGGAATGTCTGTAAGTCTTACTATCAACGCCCCTGTCACTAGTAATATAGCCATAATAATAGCAATACATATCAAATCTATAATTCCAGCCAATATTCTTTTCCAAACTGGTGAGATATAAGATAACTCAGATATTAGATTATTTGAATTAATTGTTTCCATATTACTCCTTCACTTTATTAATAAATACTTCTTCTAATCGATTGCTCTTATTCCGAATTCCCATCACTTGAATATTATGCTGATGTAAATCTTGAGTGATAGCGTATAAGTCCTCTCCTTTAAGCAAATCTGTCTCAATAGTATCTTTATCTACCAAACGATATCTCTCAGGGAGCCCCTTGGCATCTCCTATAATATCTAGTATCAAAGTATCCTTGGTAAGCTCAGATAATAACTCTTTGACTGTACCTATTTCAAGAATATTCCCTTTATTAATAATTCCTACTCTATCACAAAGATTTTCTGCCTCTTCCAGATAATGAGTGGTGAGGATGATGGTAACTCCTTCTTCATGTAATTCTCGCACAAATTCCCACATCTCACGCCGAAGGTCAACATCCACTCCCGCTGATGGCTCATCGAGTATCAAGATTTCTGGTTTATGAATAAGGGCACGGGCTATCATCAGACGACGCTTCATACCCCCAGATAATTGCATCGCAACGGTATCTTTTTTATCCCAGAGTCCCAATCGCTTCAGTAACATTTCTGCTCTCTCTGTTGCGGCTGATACCGGCATACCATAATATCCCGCTTGCTGTACCACAATATCTTGTACCTTTTCAAACCAATTAAAATTAAATTCTTGAGGTACAACTCCAAGATACATCTTAGCCTCTGAAGGAGATTTCGCAAAATCTATCCCATTAATCCTAATTTCTCCTTCTGTTTTATTAGCAAGAGTAGTAAGAACATTAATAAGCGTAGACTTCCCCGCTCCATTGGGTCCGAGTAACCCAAATATCTCTCCTTTATGAATGGTTAAATCTACTCCATTGAGAGCTTTGACCTTACCGTCATTATAGGTTTTATATAACCCTTTAATTTCTAATGCAATATCTGTCATATATCTTGTTTAGTACTGGTATTATGCTTAGTATATCACAGATATTCTATAAATACATTACTCTTAATATTATGTTATTATATATTGACAAAAAGTGTATTTTATGCTATAGTTGTTATTGAACCGATCATTTCTCATGACTACGACCTCCGGACCACACCTCCCCAACCTCCCTCGTCGGGAGCCAGCGGGACCCAAAGTTCGCCCCATCCCCAAGGAGAGTCCATGGACCCCATGGCCACCGGAGTGGCCCACGCCTCCTGGAGGAAGGACCATCCATTGGGTGGACGTCATCTCCCCTTGTGGGGAGATTGTGGCAACCAGTATTGCCACCACAATCTCCTGAACCATCATCCCGGACGCCACGCGCGTCCGGGGACTTTTTTTTACTCTATCCTTCCTTGGGGGAGGTGCCCGCAGGGCGGAGGAGGACTCTTCTCAAATATGATATACTAATAAAGCACCTTGCTAAAAAGTAATGAAGTTTCAACTCCCCGAGAAGCTCCGATTTGGACTTCAAGACCTGATTGAATTGATTCGCGAAACAAATCCCAATATTGACCTTAGCTTATGGGGAAAAGGCGAAGCGAAAACAGCAACACACCTTATTGATGAAGTAAATAATGGTGAATGTACCCTAGAACTCATAGATGGGGTACTGTATCAGAATATTAAAGTTGTTAGTATATCTATCTACTATCAACAGAGGAAGACGCTTATTCTTAGAGAAACTGAGCAGATATTTGCTGATGGGAGACCGGGTAATCGAAACCTTTCTGATAACTGCTCTGTTGCTGAGAAGATGAAGATAGGAAAAGAAAATCCCCTAGAGGCTACCCTAAGAGCTATCAATAAGGAAGAGTTGAGTAAAATCAAGGACGTCCCTGTTACTGAAAGTCAGTTACGATTTATCAGGACTATTCAGCGAGAAAATCCATCAGCGAGCTATCCTGGAATTTTCACCAATAAAGAAATTCATACTTTTGAATGTATCTTTACAGATGAGCAATTCAATCCCGAGGGGTATATCGAAGTTCAAGAAGACAAAAGAACATATTTCGAATGGACCATCCGTATCCCCTCCCAGCCAGAGTAATTACTCTGGCTTTTTTGTCACTCTATAACATATGATATACTAATACTAGACCCCTTGCACCTTCTCATCATGAACTCATATCCGAATAATCAAGATATTCCTAACTTTTCTCTCTTGATTCTGGACCGGAATAATGTTCCCAAGGATACTAATTTACAAGAAATACTCAAGTACAACCCTGCTGAGTATTGTATCATCCTGAATGCAAGACGAAGGGAAATCCGAAGCCTCTATCACCAGTATTGGGTAAGTGCACCAATCATTCATAGAACTACTTCCTGCGTGGTGTTGTCTCGTAAAGGAAACCCTCCTCATATCATCATACCCCCGGCTTTTATAA
>JALQTA010000055.1 GCA_023264145.1 Minisyncoccota bacterium
TGGCCATATATGCGTTGGGTGACATATATTAGTATCCCATATTTACTCTGGGTGTCCTTTGCAACGGTATTACAGCTAACGTTAACCTATCTGAATAGATAATAGGATGATAGTAAGTTATCCACATAGGTGTTTTCTGAGAAGTATTATATAATAGTAATATACAAAATACACATAATTTTACACAAAAATATGAATATACAGGTGATATCTCTCCGGAAATATGCTATTGGGTTCTGGATATTATGTATTGTAGCTTTATTTTCAATTGTATTTATTACAACCTCCGTTTGGGCTGCAAATGAAAATGTTACTACTCCAGCTAATAAAACTGGTTTTGCAGGTGATCTTATTTCAATTACTGATCTTCAAATTAATGGCGATGGAAATGATGAGGTGAGTTTGGTTATTTCTGCTAATTCAGGGGTATTGAATATAACTTCTCCGGGTGGCGTTACATTAGGAGGAAATAATAGTAGCTCAGTGTCCATTACGGGATTAAGAGAGGATGTAAATACTGCCTTGACTAGTCTTACCTATACTTCAACGGGACTTGGGGAAAATACTATTACGATTGACTTTGGTACTGCTTTAACGGGTATCATTATTAACCCTGATACGGGGCGTGCTTATACAATAATAGAGGAAGAACTTTCTTGGGATGCCGCTGCTATTGCAGCTACTACGGTAGAATATGGTGGGGTACCAGGGTATTTAGCAAATATTACGAGTGATGCAGAGAATCAGTTTATTGCCTCTCAGTTATCAGATAGTGTTTGGATTGGAGCAAATGATATTAACACAGAAGGAGACTGGCAGTGGTATGGTGGACCTGAAGCAGGTATATCATTTTGGTCTGGTGATGGAAGTGGCTCTGCAGTTGGTGGAGCATATGCAAATTGGAATCTTTCTGAGCCAAATGATGTCTCTCCTGGTGAGGATTGTGCTGAATATATTATTGGTCAAGGATGGAATGATTTACCTTGTGATGGTTTTTATAGAAATTATATTGTTGAATTTGGTGCTGGCACGGATTTACCAGAGCCAGTTATCTCAAGTTTCACCATTACTACCACAGGGCCTGAAGTTTCCATTTCTTCATGTACGGAGTTACAAGCACTTGATGAGACTCCAAGTAATAGATTTGCCTCTATACAACTTACTCAAAATATTGATTGTAGCGGAATAGAGAATTTTAACCCACTTCAATGGGATGGTCCTTTTGTAGGGAGCTTTGATGGTCAAGAATTTAGTATCTCAAATGTCACGATAGAAGGCGTTGATAATCAAGGATATGGCTTGTTTTTCTCTGTTTCTAATTCGAGCTTTCAAGATCTTACTATTGAAAACGTATCAGTTATAGTTACTGAAGACTCTGGTGATTGTGGGGTATTGGCGGGTAGAGCTGTTGATACAAGTCTTACTGGTATTCATGTAAAGAATCCTACGGTGACCTGTATGGATGATGTAGGGGGAATCTTTGGATATCTTGAGATTAATGAGAATAAAAATATTGAAATATCTGATGTAAGTGTTGTAGGTGGATCAGTGCGTGCAGATATGAGTGGTAATGGTTCTAATGCAGGAGGATTATTTGGTTATGTATCAGTGTTTGATTCAGCTACTCTTACTATTGAAAAGGTCTATACTGACGTTGATGTGTTCGCAAGGTATGGAGAAGCAGGAGGATTATTTGGTCGTATATATGTAGAAAATGATAATGGTTCTAGTTCTGAGTCACTTTTTATCCTTCGTAATGCATATGTTAAGGGAAATGTGAGTATTATCCTAGATGACCATGTCGGAGGTATTGCAGGAGACATAGATGTTTATAATAACGGTTTGGAATATATGACAAGGGCTGTTTTTGAGAATATTTATGTATCTGGCGATGTGAGTGGAGAGAGTGAGGTAGGAGGATTTGTAGGAGATATTTTAACTATTAGTAATGAATGGGAAAAAATTGAATTTAGAAATGCATTTTTCTCAGGAACAGTAACAGGGAATAATGTAAATGAAACTCATGCTCTTTTTGGAGATGATGACTTCCTAGAGGGTGGGATTTTAATCATGGATAATGTCTATTTTGATAAGACGGTTTCAGGACAACCTCTTGCTATGTATATAGAAGATTATTCAGGAATAACTGCAGTAAATGTTGATGGTTCTCAACCTAATTATTTTATAGGCAATAATATCAATGCCCCAATGAATGCCTGGAATTTTGAAACTATTTGGATGACTGTTGCTGATAGTACTCCAGTCTTTAAAGTAGCATCAGATCCTGTTGTTGGGGAGCCTAGTCAAGAATCAGTGAATAATGCTACTCCAAACTCAAATACGGTTACCCAAAGTCCTGTGTCACAACTTATTACACCAATTTCAAGTACTATTCGAAGATTTCTCAGTCCTATTACGAATATATTTAATACAGCTTCTTCAGAAGTAGATAGTGGAGATCCTATTACAAATTTTTATACGGATCTTTTACTCAATGCTCCAAGTATTCGCGGGGGAGATAATCATGTAGAAAGCTTCAATTCTCCATTAACGGTAGCACCAAATCAGACGGGACTTTTGGTTTGGGACTTTACTCCTGAAGAGAGTAATGCAATAAATCGTAAACTGGGTATTGCAATAGAAATACCAGAAAATATTGCCTCAGACACACTTACCCTTACAGTTGATATTCAGGATAATATTGATGTACAAAATATTGGTGAGGAAGAGGTTAAAAAAATTGGTTCGATATTTAAAGTAACAGCAACTGATTCTCAAGGAAATGTAGTGACTAAATTTAATACTCCAATAACAATTTCACTATTCGTATTAGAGAATATTCAAGGAAGTGATAATGTGAAGGTATATTATTTGAGTGATGGAAGTACTGAATGGAGAGAAGTACCAAATCCAGAATTTTCAGGGGAATATGTGAAATTCTCTGTTGATCATCTCACCATGTTTGGAATATTTGAAGGAGAAGAAATCCCAGAAATATTACCTGCTGCATTGGTAGATGAAAATAATGCGCCATCCAGATCAATGGGCTGGTGGTGGATATTAATTCTTCCTATCCTTGTGATAGCATTTTTCATCCTTATAAAGAAAAGAAAGAAGAATACCACTCAAAATTCTATTCATTGATTGATATAGTATTGAATTATGTCCAAACCTTCTTATACAAAATCAGGAAAGAGTACTCAGGTTACAGGATTAGTTGAAATCTTTAATTTAGTAAATCCCTGGGTATATGTGAGGGTTCCACATGAGATTACTGAGGAGACACAGTATTTTGCGGATAGGGGATTAGTAGCAATTAAGGCAAAAGTGGGTAAATATTCTTGGAATACTTCTCTGATGCCGATGGGAGATGGTACTCAATTCATCCCTTTACCAGCCAAATTGAGAAAATCTGAATCTATTGAGGTTGGTGATACGGTCACGGTTAGCTTTGTATTAAGGAATAGGGAGTGATATTACTCTAAATTCTTAAACCACTTTTTAGCACTTTCTCTGCGATGTGGGCAACCAGGCCAGCAACAAGGTCTTTTTTCTCCTTGTAATATTTCATCAGATAATCGAGTGAGATGATTGGCTCTGGTTTCAGCCTTTTTGACTATAGTGACATAACAAATCCACTCATTACGTGCAAGGTCAGTGAGTTTATTCCATTCCTCCAGTACAGCATCATTACTCAATAATA
>JALQTA010000056.1 GCA_023264145.1 Minisyncoccota bacterium
CAAATGCTCACAAGAACATGAGTACACTACTGACGATTCAATAGATCAAGTAGAAATACTTGGTCTATTGCATTTTGATGGACCATAGCTCAGCAGGCAGAGCGGGAAGCTGTTAACTTCTAGGTCCTAGGTTCGAATCCTAGTGGTCCAGCACATGCGGATGTTGCATATTGGTAGTGCCTCTGCCTTCCAAGCAGAAGGGGTCAGTTCGATTCTGATCATCCGCTCCACGCCTTGTTAGCTCAGTGGTAGAGCACCGCTCTTGTAAAGCGGGGGTCCACAGTTCGAATCTGTGACGGGGCTCAAATACAGTTACTCTAATTGTGTTTGTATAAATTAGGACGATAAATGGAATACAAAGTTTTTAATGAACCAGTTGTTCTTAACATAAAAACTAAAAGACCAGAGAAATGGTTATTGGTAGACAGAGAAACTGGGCAGATATATCAAGGAAATCCTAATGGTTATTGGGATAGACTAGAGCCATATAAAAAGGATCAAGATGGGAACATCTAATCCAGAAAATCGTCCTTGGATCTTAGAAAAAGTTAAGCTAATTAATCCTGATACAATAATTGATGTTGGGGCGGGTGAAGGAACATACGCAAGACTACTTAAACCAGAACTACCAGATTCACATATAACAGGCATAGAAGTATTTAAAGACAATATAGATAGATTTAATCTATTTTATCTTTATGATGATATCTTGCATATGGATGTAAGAGACCTTGACGAAATGTATTGTGATTTGGTAATATTTGGAGATGTGCTAGAACACATGACCAAGGAGGATGCTTTAAAAGTTTGGGATTTAGCTGCTAAGCATGCAGACTATGCCATCATAAACATCCCCATAATTCATTTTCCGCAAGGAGAGCTTTATGGAAATTGTCACGAAACCCACGTTGTAGATGACTGGGATCATGAAAAAGTCTTGGAAGCCTTTCCAGGAATTATTGAATTTAATGTAGGTGAAGTAACTGGAGCCTACCTAGCAAAGTTTGGAGACGGAAATGATTAAACCAATTGGCGGTATGCTGCTAATTACAAAGACGCAGGAAGAGGATAAAACAACTAAATCTGGTTTAGTTATATCCGCAACATTTAGAGACACAGGACCAAAGTCTGGAACTATTGTAGACATGGGGCAGGGAGAGGTAAACTATAAAGGAGACCTAATCCCTATTCCAGAACTAAATGTGGGAGATACAGTCTATTTCCCAGACCATACAGGTACAGAGATAGAAGACGAAGAATCTAATAAATATCTTTTGATTAATCATAAGCATATTATGGCAAAATTAGATCGCAATTAGTGCAAGCGAAAGTGCGACGAGAAGAGAGAACATGTTCAAATATTTGAGAAAGCTCAAATTGAGATGGCATTTGCGTTGGATGATGGTCGACAATCGACCATTACTTGAACGCCTAAATGATTATGATGAGAATGGTGTTCCATATTGGGAAAAGACAGGAGTAGTGGATCCAGATTATGATAGAAAGAATAGTTAATTTACTATTTAGGTGGAGACCTCTTCGCCTTGCCATATTTGACGAGGTCAATATGTATAACTCAATTACTCGCATTATGGCAGATCCCGAAAGCATGAAGACAGCCACAGCTTTATGGGATGATGGAGACGGATGGCGGGGTTGGACAGTAAAAGAAAATGGAAATTATTACTTTAATGATATTCCAGAAAAATCTTTAGCGGATGCTATGGAGATATTGGGCGGGGAAGATGAAAACTAAATTAATATTAGCCAGTCTATTATTGGCTATACTTGCAACAACATATCTTACATATAATAGTCTTAGTCAACTAGACTTAGAACAATTTGATTTCGAATGGGATGAAGATGGCGATATCTCAGGAGAGTAAAGATAAGAAAAAAGGAATATCTAATCGAGTAAATGCGATTAAATTAGAACGTGGATGTTGGCATTGTGGCTATCGTAAGAATACAAGAGCCCTAACCTTTGCCCATATTCACGGAACTACTAAATATCGAACCAAGACGACTAATGCTATTGTCGATATTTCAAAGATGGTGGTTTTGGGCTCAAAGGGCTCACGCTATTCAGAGAAGACAATTATGACAGAGATTGCAAAATGTATGGTTCTATGCAAGAATTGCCATGACGAATATGATTTCCCAGAAGCTAATGTTAAGGAGAATATAGATGATATATCACAAGCATCTCTTGGTTAATGCCAAGGTAAAGAATCCAATTAATACCGAAGAACAGGGTATTGAATTTTTACGTAATTTAGTTGATAAGATCGACATGAAGATTATAAAAGGTCCATTTGCCTCATATGTGGACAAAGAGGGCAATAAGGGCTTAACGGCTATCGTTATGATAGAAACAAGTCATATCGCATTTCATATTTGGGATGAGGTAGACCCAGCCCTAATTCAATTTGATCTTTATACTTGTGGTCAACTAGAATTAGATAAAGTCATATCAATATTTAAAGATACCTTTAATGTAGTTGAATTTGATTATGTTCTATTTGATCGAGAGAATGGATTTGTTGTGGAACAACAGGGGCGGGAAGCTGAAGGAGTCCATTACAACCAATACCCAGAAGGTAAGAAACCATCTCATATGAACCAATGGGATTAATATGTCCCATAAATACCTAGATATTATCAGAGAACGCAATAAGGCTAAATCAGCTAAATGTTATATTTGTTTAAATAAGACTACAGATATAATCGCTAGAGGACCCTATATTCATTTTGTGTGTAAGACGCATTATATCTTGGATCAAGAGCTACGTCAGCCTACACAAATTTCTTTTGAATAGGTCCAACATCTTACCTACCCCCCACCTTTTTCTCCTCTCTATGGCCTTTATAAGGCCTTTTTAATGGAGTAAAGTGGAGCATTGTGGAGTAAAATGGTTATCAAAACATTATCAATTATTACTATATATTTAATTAAGAATTATATGAGTATTTGAGCATACCAAATCGTAATCGTAATGTCAACATGTTGGCCAATATAGCCCATATCATATCCATATTGTCTTGTCAAGACTTTATTTGCATAATATAAATATTTCAGGGATATATTTTGGCCCTTCGTAAACGAATATTTTGGCCCATATTTGATCAAAAATTATGTCTAATTTAGTATAATATTTATAACATTCTGTTATATTCTATACAGATCTTGACAGATTTTGATCTATTTGCTACAGAATTTCAGGGATTTTTAACATGCTGTCGTAAAAGGAAAATTTGGCCCGTATGAATATATGACAAAAGGGACAATATATCCAAAATGTACAATCTGTACAAATCGGACATACTGTCCCTTATCTTTATTTAATTAATATAGCTTAATTGCTGGAGATTCGTTATTACCTTCCCATAGCCATAGATTGTTATTTGCTGGTTCTGGATCTACTTCTGGTAGCCCGTCAATTATTTTCTGTAAGTCTTCCTGCCGATGTACATTTATAACATCTGCGAGATGGTCTGATAGTAATAGGGCTTCGCTTGTCTTGCCCGCCTCCCAATCAACAGGCATTCTACGAGCCTGAAACCTGACTATCTCTACAATGAGATTCATCAGTTGCTCTTGGGTAGCCAACTCATAATTATTTACAATTAGATTAGCAAATAGAGTTGGTTGGAATTCGGTATGACCGATTGCTTCAACAACT
>JALQTA010000057.1 GCA_023264145.1 Minisyncoccota bacterium
TCAGGAGCTTGATATCATCATTGAGTCGCTAGAAATGATTGTGAATATTCAACAACACAGTGAGAGAGAAAAAGCTCTCTATAGGCAAAAGTTCACTGCAATGAAGAATATCATCCTCACTATGCGACATTCTGTTGAAGAGAAGATTCTTCCTCAACCGATTCCCGCCTGAGTGGATTCATATAAATATCTTACAGTCTCCCCTATTCTGGGGAGGCTCTTTTGTATAGAGAGGTTAGATTTATAGTCTAGAATAGGATATACTTGAGTAATAGAAGATAAAAATATGTTGAATATGTTAGTGTTATTATTTGTGATATCCGTGGGGTCTTTAGTTGTGGGATTGATACGTCCCCAGGTATTTCGTCGTATATTATTAGGGCGGGCAACTCGCAAATATATTGGGATACTGTTTGGAGGTAGTACTCTTTTATTATTTATTCTTGTGGGAGCTTCAGCTCCTCAGGAGGCAGATATTGCATCTGTGGAAACAGGAGATACGGTTACTATTGCAGAAGAACAAGGTATTCCAGCCACTGAATCTGAACCAGTTGTGGAAGAAACTCCGATAAACGTGAACCCAGAATATGGTATGGAGAATAGTCAAAAACCTCAAGATACTGCTCCTGTGGTGGATAATGATACGGGTACACAAAATAGAAAATTGTTTAAAGTAACAAATATCGTAGATGGAGATACTATTAAAATTAGTGAGCTCGGTACATTGCGGCTTATTGGTATAGATACTCCAGAAATCCGAGATCCTCGCAAACCAGTACAATGTTTTGGAAAGGAAGCAAGTAATAAGGCAAAGGAATTACTCAGTGGTAAAAGGGTATATCTTGAATTTGATCCTGCTAACCGTACAGATAAATATGAGCGTACTTTAGCTTATGTATACCGTGAAGATGGGCTATTTTATAATGCTGAGATGATTAAACAGGGATATGCACATTCATATGTTTCATTCCCCCACCCTAAACTTGAAGAGTTTAATCAATATCAGAGAGAAGCTCGAAGGGATAGTCGAGGGTTATGGGCGAATAATACCTGTAATGGAAATACCACTCAAGCCGCATCTGATCAATCTAAACCTTCTTCAGCTCCTCAACCTTCCGCCACTCCAAGTACTCCTCCGGCGGTAACTATTCCTGCTGGAGTTCCGGATGCAAGTGGATATATTGAGGGCTCTTGTGCGAGTCTTAAAGCTTTAGGTATAGGGAATTTTAAACCAGGAGATCCTAATTATACCGCCAAAAGAGATGGAGATGATGATGGTATTGCCTGTGAGTTAGATTAGGTAGATATTATTCTCCTCTCTCAGATTCTCCTTCTCCTCCTCCGATGGTAAAGGTAGAGATGAGTTGTTCTCTGATAGCAGTAATATTTGCATCAATGATCTCTGAAATAATATTTTGAGATTCTTGAGCTCCTTGCTCTATTCCTTCTTGTACAGCTTGTTCTCCTTCTTCAAGAATAGGAGTAGATATATCTGCTATAGGTTGAGTAATAACTGCTGTATTCGGTTTGATTAAGGTATTGAATACGATAACACTCCCAATAATTCCAACAAGGAGGAGAGCTCCAAATCCTACAGCTATGATGGTGATAATTTTTGATAATTTAGGCATACATAAACAATTAATTATGTTTACCTAGTATATCATAATCTTGAATAAAATGAATCCTCGCTAAGTACGGGGGATAAATGATATCCATATTTCGTATTGTCCACCCTCCCCCTACGGGCACTCCCTCCAAAGGGAGATATGAATACCGTATTCATTATTTGTTAGTATCATCACCATATAGCGCAATTTATCACAAAGGAGTATAATAGGCTCATATATAATCTGAATATATGGTTGGATATTGGATATTAATTGCAAGTGTTATTACGGGACAGATTACCCGCATTGGGGATCTGGGGGTTTTAACGGATATTCTTATCCCAGTCTATTTGATGTATTGGTGGATAAAACGAGATAAGAATAAGCCTCTTCCCTTTACCTTCCCTATTGTGTTGATTGCAATTTGGCTTTTATATCTTCTAGGGTCCTTATTTAGTCACTTGAGTTTTATCCCTGCTGTGGGAGGGGAAATAGGGTCTCTCTTATATTGGGTAAGACTAGCGGCATATATGGCATTATTGGTGCCTTTGGTGGATTATCGCCAAGAAAATCCTGAAAAAGTAGATAATCAGACGTGGTATATGGTCTTTATATCAAGCGTGATACTTTCTATTCTGGGATTTATTCAGCTTATTCTCTTTCCGGACTTTTCTTTTATGGCTCAATATGGTTGGGATCCTCATCAGGGTAGACTTCTTTCAACTTGGTATGACCCTAACTTTCTAGGGGGATTTTTGGGATTTGCAGCGGTCATTATCTTAAGTCGTATTTTAGTCTCTTTACAGGAGATAAAGACCTGGAATAGAGCTATTATTCAACAATATCTGATTTGGTTTGCTGGATTAGGAGTGGTGTTTGGGGCTTTAATTTTGACCTATTCTCGCAGTGCTCTTCTGGCATTTTTGATTGGGGTGACTATTGTGACTCTCTTGGTATCCCGGAAGACCTTTGTTATTGTGGTTATAATTTTATCTTTGATTGTTATCAATAGTCCTCGTCTCCAAACCCGTATCCAAGGGGCTATTAATATTGATGTTACTGCTTCTCTAAGGATTCAGTCTTGGCAGGAAACCTTGGAGGATATTGAGCAAAATCCAATTTTTGGAATTGGATATAATACTATTAAGTATCAGACAATTGTACCTTCAGAACTAAACTCTGCTTCTGGGCGAGATAGTAGTATTTTAACTATGTGGCTAACGGGAGGGATTATTGGACTTGGGATGTTTATGGGTATTGTGTTGACTTCCTTGATCCGAGCTTTTGGACGACTGAAATCCACAGGGATGAATAAAGTATGGGCAGTATCTATTATTGGTGCTTGGGGCTTAATTCTTGCTCATTCTATGTTCGTGAATAGTATTTTCTTCCCTCATATTTTAATATTTATTATCTTCTTACTGGTATGAAATATGTATTCTTTATTGTCGGGTTATCTATTCCGCTGTATGTAATTCGCTTTACTATAGCTGGTATTCCTACTAATATTTTGGAAGTGGTGATTGTTATAGTAGGACTCGCTATGTTATTGCAAAAAGGGATATATCGTTCATTATTGAATCCTAAAACCTATAGACATAAGGGAGTGTGGATTTTTGGGATATTATTAGCCTTGGCTACGATCGCGGTAATGGTATCTGGTGATTTGCGAGCAAGTTTGGGAGTATTAAAGGGGTATTTTATGGTTCCTGCTTTACTCTTAGTTATCTTGGCTCAGTTTAAACAAGAACAGTATCAGTTTCTGATGAGAGGAGCTATTGGGAGTGGTCTAATGGTTGCTATGATTACTATTGTACAAGTGTTATTCTCTGGTTTTGATAATGGTTTCCGTCCGAATGCATTATATTCTCTTGGATTGGATCCTACGGTATCTCAGGGAGGATTTTCGAATTATATTGCGATGTATCTGGTGCCATTATTTATCATATCGCTTTCTCGTCAATATGTATCCGTACACTTTAGATATTTTGTAGGAAGTATACTTTTAGGGGGTATACTATTAACTCAATCCTATGCGGGAATTTTTGCCCT
>JALQTA010000058.1 GCA_023264145.1 Minisyncoccota bacterium
GCTATAAAATCAGTTTCTCGGCACAATGTAATGTTGTCACCGAAATGTAACCCATTATAATGCTCTAAAAAGTCATCATGATTACCGAAGATGTAATATACCTGCGTTCCTTTTCTACTTAAACGTAGTATTTTTTGTATAATTAGATTGTAATTATTGTGCCATTTAAAATTTTGTTTTAATAACCAACCGTCTATGAAATCACCCACAATATATAGCTTTTCGCACTCAATATCAGATATAAAATCTACTAATTTCTGATGATTACAAAAGCTGCTGCCAAGATGGCAATCGCTAATAAAAACAGTCTTGACTTTCATCATCTTATATTACACTATTAGTCGTGAAAAAAAAGTTCCCCACACTCAAAGATCGCCTTGACAATGCGCTCAAAGACGAGCATACTGCCCTAGAACAGTTGGCGAAGACTCTTCCTTTGTCCGACGCTGCCAAGAAAAAATATGGTAAACTATCCAATAAAAAGTCTCGACAATAAATTCTTTTACGGTATAGGAATACTTGAGGCTGAAAATAGTCTTGATTGCAAGATAATTCTTCAACTCTCTGATGTTGACGAGCAGAAGCAAATTCGCGTATCTATGGATGGCGAAGAGCTTCATCAATTCATGATTAAATTAAGAGAATATTATCTTCATTATTTTTAATATGTTTTTCAAGAAAAAAACCCCTGAACCCGTAGCCCCCATTATAAAGAAATTAAAGATAAGCCTAGACATTTCTTATCTTCAAAATGGTAAAGTATATACTAGTTGTTATAGCTATACCGTAGAAACCGACAATCAAGAGGAAATGGAGACAAATTCAAGAAAAATCCTCGATATTTTGGAATTATCTATAAGCAATATTTATACTCAATTAAACGAAAAAACCAGCGACTATATTTACATTGAAGAACAAGCATTCATTCTGAATAAAAAAGACTTCTTGAATTGTAATATTACTAAAAGAATTATTGATTAATATATGAGAGCATATCTTGACTTTCGACATTCTGACGAAGAGGCTGATCACTTTAATAAGATTGGTTTCGGCGCGAAGATTACCAATGCTTATGAATTAGAGAATGGATTTATTGTTGTCGTTGTTGAATGGAATAGCAAAACAGATTCTCATAAGATTAAATACGCTAAACAAGGTTGCTCAATAAGCTCAAGCACCCAACAAGTTGGTGTTGAACTGCAATTTCCAGATTTTCCATTTAGAGACACAACTATAGATAGTGTTTTTTACCCCGGTTTTGAAGTAATGCTTGATAATAAAGATTCAGATAGAAAGATAGAATATGTATGCTTTCATAATTATAAGTATGAAGCAATAGTTTATTTTGCTCCTGAAGGTTGGAATGATAATAAAAACTGTAAGAAAATAGATTTTTAATGAAATACCTAATTCTAATTTTAATTGCTGCCATATCAATCGCCGCAGTAAATGATCTTAAATTAAAAATATACTATGTAATCACTTATAGAAGCAATGAAAGAGTGATTGAAAAAGTATATCTCAAGAAAGAAAACGCGCAAAAGTATATTAACACTTTCAAAGATAATCATAATTACGAATTAGAAGAGACAACGCTTACAGAATGATCTAATTCTAATTGAAAAGTTTCACTATACCAATCATCAAAAGATACGAATCTTTCATCCTCGTCACAACCACAGGTTTTGGCGAGGAATTTCGCTTTTACCTCGAAAGGCTCTTGACAGATTGGACACTTCATGCTACCTTGTTTTAACCATTGGGAGTGACAGGCAGGTTACAGACAGATTAAAATTATATGAAAGAGATTCTTAAGAAGCTATTTTGGGAGATATTAATTAATGCCGTAATTATTATTTGTATTTATTATTTATGGAATTGGTTGATTACAGAATTGCTTTTGGCTCGACGGGTTAGCTTTGTTGAAGCTTGGGGTTTGCGAGTTTTAGTTCAATTTCTGGTATATAATCATAGTTATGAAAGAAAAAAGTAATATGCAAAAATACATGGTGATGATTAAGGACGGTGGTAAGTGGGAGGAATATGCCCGATTCAAGAATAAAGACCTCGCAGAAACCGTGATTAAGCTTGTCAGCAAGGATTTTCCGGCTAAGATCGTTGAACTGAAGTGAGAATATGAGTGAGACTTTCCAAAATTATATGTACATTTCTGGTCCGTATGACGATCTGCTCAAGATCACCAGCGAACTGAACTTTGTCAAGAAGTTTGGTGCTGAATACGATTGGGAGCATGATGGTGTTTCAGCCACCATTCATTTTGAGTCTATAAACGGTTTACCATTTGAAGATATCGATCCAGCGATGGCTAAATATCCATCTCTTAAACTTACATGGAGATATACTCATGAACTTCTAGAAGCTGGATTATTCATCTACGAGAACGGCAAGAATACTAAACAGTCTATTTACAACTGGGATACAGGTGAGGTTATCAATGAAACTTTTTAGTCTTATATTTATTTCCGCAGCTTTAGGGTTGACAATCTCCATCTTCTTGTATAAGCTATTCAAGATAGACGTTCACCCGTTTTTTACTGGGTTGTCTATTAACGCTATCGGATATTATATACTTAGAAAGAAACTTGATTAAATATATGGGAGTAGAATATTCAGGCAATGTTGTTGTTGAAGGTGATGCTGATAAGGTGTATGAGTTTATACAAAAGTATAATCCTCTACCTCATAATTATCAGCCTTGGGAGAATGGCGGCTATGATGCAATTACATTCTTCGATCAGAAAGGAGACTTCGAAGTTAACTTCTGGAAAGAAGCTTCCAAAGACTATCCTCAACTCAATATTGTCGCCAAGTATCAGCAAGAGTTGGCGGCTGCATTTATTTGCACAATACAAGCTGGCAAGGTAGTAAAGCATACTTGTTTTAACTGGAATGACGGTAGTGTTTATAGTTGGTCTGACTGATGTTTTATTTGGTAAAATTACGAATAACTTTATCGTTAATAATAACTAATTAATAATTTTACATGATGAATAGTACATTAATTGATTGGATATCTTGGTTTGTGATTGTTTCTATATTGATTATAGTCTTTGTTATATGCCTTGATACAGATAGTGATAGCTGAGATAAAATAGCCTAAATAATAGGTGAAAATATATCATATAAATAAGGTAAAAAGCTGAGTTATTTTTGACTAAATAAATGGTATATAAAAGTGTAAATAATAGCATGGCCCCCATGTTGTTATTTATTGTTTACTTTATCGTTATTTATTGGGTATTTCTCAGGAAATTAGATAAGAGGAAATAAAGGTCAGTTATACAAGAATATATCAGCCAAATAAGATAGATATATAGTATAGATAATATAGATAAGAATATATATAATAAATATCATAGAATAGATAGAAAGAATGGATATACATAGAAGATAAAGGTATATGCGAATATTTATTCTCTAAATAACAATGATCGCTAAAAAATTTAATCTGTTTATTTTAAAAT
>JALQTA010000059.1 GCA_023264145.1 Minisyncoccota bacterium
ATGTCAGTTTTTCCTTGATCAAATTGATCCTACCGATGATGGAGGGCAATTTGGAGATAGAGGGGGGAATTATAAAACCGCAATATACTATGCTGATGAGAACGAGAGAATAATAGCTGAAGAAACCTTACAAGAATTAGCAGACTCAGGAGTATATGAGGAAGTGATTGTAGTAGATATATTACCATCTATGGAATTTTATCCGGCAGAAGAATATCATCAGCAGTATTCAGAAAAAAATCCCCAGCACTATCAGAGATATCGTATCGGTTCAGGAAGAGAAGGGTTTGTACAAAAAACCTGTCAAATTCGAGAACAAAAAACGATTCAGTGGAAATCTTCAAAATAAAAAACATTCCCCCAGCCGATTGACTGGGGGTGTGAGGTCAGCAGAGGACGGGTATTCGCTGAATCAATGCATATCCATGGATATTTGTCCAAGGAATTGATTCATGTTCATTGGTGCGAGTATTCTCACAGAGGTAACTGGTATCATCACCAATGAACCTGGTTGATACAAGATACAACCAGTATCGTTGAAGGTTTGAGCCAACCTCAACCAATACCTCGTACTTACACATGTCATATGACATGGGGGGATTCCTCAATATTGTTTTAATATTATACCCCTAAAATCACTATTTGTCAATATATAATAACACTCATCAATAAAAAGTCTCCTGCCATTATAACAAGAGACTGAGAAGAATCATTGATGGCGAGTAGAAGTTCCCGCAGCACGAATTTGCCATCTGGTATGAGCTTTTTCGAATACAGATTGTGTTGCATCGTCTGATTTTTTGTAAAGTAGAGTGTTCCAGAATGAAGGAAAAGTTCCATGATATAATTGTCGAATTTCTTCCGCATGGGCTTTCCAGTCTTGGAGGGAAAGACTGGAAGACATTTTTTTCACGATGGCCTTTTTTTGAGCTTCGCAGGACAAATGTTTCATAGCTAATCAACTCCTAATCAGGGGGGAATAGATATGAAGACGAAAGAGGGGACTTGAACAAGATGACACATACAGAATCACAAGCAAGTGGGCATATGTAGATTATCACGGAGATTGTAAGGGGTCAAATAATGAGTTGTGTAGGGGCGACCTTACTGTCGCCTGTATTCCACCCCACCTTGTAGGCACCCCCTCCCAAACTAAAAATTCCCCTTCCTTAATAGGATTCACCAAGACATAAGTATTAAGATTTGTCAATATTAATAATACGGGATATACTAAATATTAAATATATAAGTATTTAACATATCTCTATGTCAAATCAAAATAAAGTCGCCATTATAACAGGAGCTCGTCAGGGAATTGGATTTGGGATAGCATTAGACCTTGCACAAGCAGGATATGATATTGTTTTGAGTGATATAGACGCATCCGTAGAGGCTGCTGCTAACACAATTCAGATAGAAGGAATTCAAGCTATAGGTATAGCAGCTGATGTATCAAATAAAGTTCAGGTAGATAATCTCATCACTAAGACCATAGAACAGTTTGGAAGAGTGGATGTTCTTGTGAATAATGCAGGGATTTATCCATTTAAAGCATTTCAAGATTTAGAAGAAGCAGATTGGGATAAGGTTATGGATGTAAATCTCAAAGGAATATTCCTTACCTCTCAGGCAGTAAGCAAGGTATTACCGGAGGGAGGCCGAATTATTCATATTTCATCTATTGCCTCATTGGTAGGATTTCAGGGCCTTACTCATTATTGTGCCTCTAAGGGCGGAGTGAATGGATTTACTCGAGCACTTGCCTTGGAATTGGCATCCAAGAATATTACCGTGAATTCAGTAGCACCAGGAGCAATTGAGACTCCAGGAGCACAGATGTCAGAAGAAGCAAAGCAACAAACCATACCTAATATCCCATTACAAAGAATTGGAAAACCAGAAGATATTGCTCATATGGTGACATTCCTTGCTTCAGATAAAGCCAGTTATATTACGGGACAAACTTTTGTTGTAGATGGAGGATGGGTATTAAAATAACCAATAATTAAGAATCCCAAATAAGGTAACTATACTAAAGACAATTGAATTTACCAATAATCCAATTTGATTAGCTTCACGATATGCTTTCCATGCTGCATAAATCCAAAAAGGCTGTGCAATCATATTCACAATCAGCCCAAATTCTGGATATTTAAGAGAAGTTAAAATTTGACCGCCAATGGTTAAAATAGGTAAAGCCCATTGAGTAATACTATTAAAGCGAGAGCTTTGTTTCTTTGTCATATAGAAATTAGTATGATGATTAGTTTAGTATATCATACTCCCTCGGAAGGAGAGTATATGCTATGATAGATATATGAAAAAAGTATTTCTTATTTACCCCCATCAACTTTTTGAGAATATTCAGTTTCTTCAAGATAGCGATATTGTCTATCTCATAGAAGAACCGCTGTATTTTAGTGAAATGCCTTTTCATAAACAAAAGCTCATCCTACATCGAGCAAGTATGAAAAGCTATCAAGAATATCTTAGCAGGCAAGGTATTACGGTTGAGTATATTGAATATCATAGATTAGAGAATACAGCAAATATTGTCTCTATACTCAAGCATAATCAGATCAATAGTGTAGCATTTTATGAGGTTACGGATGATTGGCTCAATACTCGTCTTACTCAAGCCCTTGATACCGAATCAATAGAGTATACCATTCATCAAAGTCCTATGTTTTTGACGAAAGTATCAGAGTTTACCGAGTTTTTTCAAGCCCGTTCAGGATCTCGTAAATATCATATGAATGATTTTTATATATGGCAGCGAAAGCGTCAGAATATTCTTGTTGAAGACAATAAACCTCAAGGTGGACGGTGGAGCTTTGATACCGAGAATAGAAAAAAACTCCCTAAAACAATAGATATACCCGCAACCTTTATCCCCAATACATCTCCCTATGTAGTCGAAGCAAAAGCATATATTGAGAAGCATTTCTCAGATAATTTTGGTAATACGGATATGTTTTGGACACCTATTGATCACAAACAAGCCAAAAAGCATCTGAAAGATTTTCTCAAAGAGAGATTTGCCCTATTTGGACCCTATGAAGATGCTATTACTCAAGAATCTGCTTCGGTATTCCATAGCACCATATCTCCATTACTCAATAATGGATTATTAACCCCGGATTTTGTACTCCAAGAGACATTAACTCTCGCGAAACAACAAAGTATACCTCTCGAATCAGTAGAAGGCTTTATTCGTCAAATTATTGGCTGGAGAGAATATATCCGAGCTCTCTATGTGTTAGAGGGGAGAACTATTCGAAGCCGTAATTATTTTGAGGCGCATACTCCTATGCCTGTATCATTATGGACAGCTACAACAGGTATTGACCCGATAGATTATCATATACAGATACTCAAGAAATATGCCTATACCCAT
>JALQTA010000005.1 GCA_023264145.1 Minisyncoccota bacterium
TGCTAATTTTTCTCTTACAAAGAATACAAAGTGAGGGGCTTTAATATTTTGAGCAAAAGGTTGAATAACGAGTTTTTTCTCTTTTTGTTCATTATATTGATCTTCTGTTAAATACCCTTGGTTTTTCATTTGTAGTAATACAAATTCTTGCCTTGCCTCTAATTTATCAAAATTAGACCCATAAGGTGAATAAAATGTAGGTCTCTGAATAATAGCCGCTAACATAGCTGCTTGATATGGCTCTAGGTCTGCTGGTTTTTTCCCAAAAAAAGACTGTGATGCAGCTTCCACTCCATAGATATTCCCTCCGAATGGAATCTCATTCAAATAAAATGCTAATATTTCGTCTTTAGAATATTTTTGTTCAATTTGAATAGCGAGAATTGCCTCTCGGATTTTACGAATAATAGATCTATCATTGGTCAATAAAGCATTTTTTACAAATTGCTGGGTAATAGTCGAACCTCCACCACCAACTCCTCTTCCCGTAACATTCTGAAAAGCAGCTCTTATAATAGCAGTAGGTCTCACTCCCCAGTGATTATAAAATTCTTGGTCTTCTATTGCAATAAAAGCTTGTTTTAAGATATCTGGTATCTGATCTGAGGGTATAATAATACGATTCTCAGTTCCAGAAATTTCATACAAGAGTTGTTCTCCTGTCCTATCATAAATCTGAGTTGATTGAGCAACCTTACGATTATCTAAATTAACAACACTTGGTAAGTCTTTAGATACATAGGCATAGGCACAAATAGCAGTAATCAAACCTAATCCAATAAAAACTCCAAGGGTGATAGTGGTAATTCGAACCCATTTTTTAGACCAAATCTTAGACCAAAGACGGTGTTTTTTATGTACCACCTTTTTAAGATCATGCTTCTTATCTTTTTTCATATCGTAATTAATACAAAAATAATTATTATATTACTGCCTCTTCTGCTTCAGGAAGAATATCTAATCGTTTTTCATCAATCAATTCACCCGTATGAATGTCTCTTCCATAGGTACCATTCTCAATTCGTAATAAAGCTCTATCAATCTTATTCAGTGTTTCCTCTAACGTTTCTTCAACTAAAATATCTCTTTCAAAATTAACCTGTTCTTGGGCATTGTCTTCCTCATCATCACTAATATTCTGATACTGTACTTCATATAATCCATCAGCACTCCCTTTAATCGCTACAGCATCTAACTCTGCCAAGATTCTCTCTCGTTTTTCAATGAGCTTTTGATGATATAATGCTAATTTTTCTGCATCCATATATATTTTCTAAATAGTATCAACAGGTACATCTATAAGTATATTATATCAGAGAAGTAAATACAAGTATAGTTATCATCAATAATAATAAGATAAATCTCCCTACAAATATTTTCCTTGTTAAAACCTGTAGGTATGCATCACGAAATACTGATAAAGAGAATATCAATAGAGCAGTTAATATAATTGCCTGAGTAAGATGGGTAAGAGGTAAAGCTCTTAGTCCAATAAATAACTGAACTATCCCAATAGAAATAATCACCGCTGACATAGTACTTACATCATTGTGTACATGATATATCCATAATGTATAGAGAGCTATATTAAACGTAGATATAAGAGCAATAAGACTTAACATAAATGGAGATATAGAACTAATAAAAACAGACCCAAATAAAAATGCATAGGTTGAAAATGACATAAAAATAACACCAGATAAAATAATCTGCCTCATCATTTCAGACTTTTGATATTCTTTATGAGAAATAATATCTTGAATCACAAATAACCCTATTCCAAGAACAATCACAATTAATGCAATCGGGACGGTATCCCCCTTAATGACCCTCATAAAGAGTATAGAAGAGATAATATAATGTATGGGAATTTGATAGGAACGGATATGATTTGAGTATATAAAAAATAAATATACTCCCAAGATAATAAGTCCTCCTAAACCAAATATACTGATAATGGATTGACTTGATTGAATCCCATACAAATATATGGGAAAAAATATCACTATCAAGATTACATTCCAAAAATTTTTTTGCAAAAATAGTAATCTCAATTTACTCACATCCCTCATACCTTATCTACGGAATTTAATTACTTTACCTTGTGATAAATTATTTTTATTTGATTCTTTTGGAGCCATAAGATTAGTTTTTACTTCCCCTAATAACTCATCAATCAAAGATCCTAGTGTTAACCTTTCTCCATAGGTACCCGTATGGAGATCTTTTAAGAACTTTTCCTTAATGAGATATTCTGTACCTCCATAGGGGGATGTAGATTTACTAAATACTTCTTTAAGCTTTTTTGCCATTATAGGGTTAATATTCTCATCTTTATTGTGAGAATCTGGTATTTCTGGCATTGAGTTTAAATCTGGAGAAGATATAGCTACCTCAGGGGAAGTTGAGATAGGTTCTTCTATCTTTACGTTCTCTTCTTTTTGTGATGATATATCTGGAATTGAGGGTTTTGCCCTATTATCTTGAGAGGTTTTTGCGATTGGCTTCTCTGATTGAGTTTGAGAAGAATTATTGTTTTTATAAGACTGATTTTTTTTGGTATAAGAGGATTTATCAGATCGATTTGCTGAGGCAGATAATTGCTCATTTTGTAATTGTGTTTCTTCACGCAGGGTAACTCGAGCATTTCCATATGTTTTACGAGAAAATTCAATAATCTGATCTCTCATAGAGATAAGTTCTGGCTCCGGATCTGGCAATGTATCTGCACTAAATGGCTGACTAGTAGCCCCATCTATCATAAGCTTGAGATAAATTCTCCATTTTGGCAAATTAACTAAGTCCTCAACGGTCAAAATTGGAGAGAATTCTCTTTCCATAAACTCAGCATCCGCAGCTCCAATTCTAAATACAATAGTTGTACCAACATTCCCAAATACCGCGCCTCGAACCACTTCAGAAAGCTGTTCAACATATTGATGAGCCAAAATAAGACTTAATCGATATTTACGAGCTTCTGATAAAATTTCTGCAAAAGAATCTGTGGAAAAATTCTGAAACTCATCGATATAGGCAAAAAAGTCTTGTCTCTGCTCCTCAGGGATATCAACCCTACTCATGGCAGCCAATTGCATTTTGGTAATCATCATAGCCCCCAGTAATTGAGCTCCTCCTTCTCCCACCGCTCCTTTGGATAAATTCATAATCAAAATTTTCTTTTGATCCATAATTTCTCGTAAATTGAAAGAAGATTTAGCCTGACCTATGATATTGCGAATCAAAGGAGATGAAGTAAATTGTCCTACTTTATTTTGAATAGGAGAGATTGCTTCTACTAATAATTTATCTGTATATCCATCAAATTCATTGAGCCAAAACTGTTTCAATACGGGATCATTCATCTTATAGACAATGTTGGCACGGAAATTTTTATCCACCAATATACGCATAATATCAAGCAAAGTACTTTCTTCATTCTCAAGTAATGTTAAAATCGTATTTCGTAAAATATATTCTAAACGCGGTCCCCATGAATCTGCCCAAATTTTCTTAAATACTCCAACAAGACCATCAGATACAATATGTCTCTGGTTCTCTGGAACATCTCCCAAAACATTAAAGGCAATAGGATAATCCAAATCCTGAGGATTAAAGTAAACCACATCTTTCACGCGATGTTCTGGAATATAATCAAGTAACGCGTTTGCCACATCTCCATGAGGATCCACAAAGGCTATCCCAGAGCCATTACGTATATCCGATACCGCCATATTGAGAAGAAGAGAGGTCTTACCCATTCCGGTTTTTCCAATAATATGCATATGGCGACGTCTATCATCTCGCTTAATACCAAACAATTTCCCCTGACCATGAAAATTTGTCTTGGCAAGAATAGTTATATCTTTATTTGTTTGTGAGAATTCAGACATAGAGATAATATATTAATCTGAAATAATAGGAAGTCCAACCGGGGGCGTAGCTTTTTTTGCCTGCACCCTTTTTAAGGTTGAGGTTGTAACTGAACCTCCAGGGAAATGAAATATCGTAGTCAATTCCTCTGTATTAAAGATAAATTTAGTGCTTGCTATTTTACGCTTTATATAATTATCTAACATTAATATTTTTCTTAGCCGTTGCTCTCCTAATTTGGGACGATTAAAGAAATCTTCTACGATCGTAATACTATTATCATTAGGTTTAAATGAATTTAAACTAGAATCATTAAATTGCTTTAAAGCACCTAATACTGACTTAGCAGGAGAATAGTTAAATATCCCTTTTGGAGCAAGATACATCACTCGTAATACCGTACGAAATCCTGGTTTTGTCATACTTAGCTCAATCGTCTCAATAATATTCTTTTTCCCAGGGGTAAGATTTTGATCAACTCCAAATTTTTGTTCTTTAGGAGTAGGTGCAGGAGGAGCTTTTACCAATCCAAAGCTAAGAACCTCTACTATAGGGTATAGATATTTTTCAATAAATGACCTTTTATCTTCAAAATCTCTATCTAAAATTTTATCTAATTCTTTTTTACTTACATTATTCCAAGAATCATCAAGAGGTTCAATTGGAAGTTGAATCCATAATTGTTCATCTGGTCCAATTGATGACATTACTTCTAGTACTTGAGATAAAGGATCATTAATATTAGCATCAATGGTTGGATCAAGAAATTGCTGATAGGTTCGAATAGGATACGCATCATTTTTTGCCATACCCAAATCCACTCCAAATAAATCATATTCTACCTCAAGAGTATCATTCGTAAATTCAGTGGTATAATCTGAAACTTCAAGGATTTCTACTTCTGGAAATGCAGCATAGATACCACTTTCTACCATCTTTTGATATTTACGAGGAGTACGTATCAAAAAATGAATACTTCCCCCCACTGATATAATTTCTAATGAATACATATCAGGAACCACTGCTTTAATATTTTTTTCCCACCAATTATATTCAGTCTGCCCTCCATGGATAGTGGTAATAAACTGCTCCATCGATTTGGGAGTTTTTTCCTCTCCTCGTTCTAAAACAATTTCTAATAATACAAAATCTAAATTAGCAGCTATCCAATTACCCCTGGCATAGTCAGTATATAATGTTTTGAGAATGGGCCATAATACGATAGGTAACCAAATCCACCACAAGGTAAAAATAAATTGAAACACCGCAAATGGCTGTTCTATCAAAAAGTAAGATAAGATACTATCTTGCATAATATGTATTTAGTATATATTAAAGTATATCAAGGATTAATCAGTCCGTCTACTATAATGAATTCTTCATCACAAGTTGTATACGTGAATTAATTTCTTTTCCCGCAAGATGAATATCTTTATCTGAAGGATAGGTATAGGATACTATATCTTCTTTCATCTCCCCCTCTAGCTCTGCTAATACTATTAATGACATTGAAGTTGTCATATCAATATAGCCCTGCTTCATATGCTGTCCCTTATCTACCAGAATATGAATTCCCTCTATATCTAGAGGAAGATAGGTTTTGATAATTGATATAATAAAGGGAATATCTTCAATACGTGTATTGGTTTTAATAAAATCATGAGGAAATAATTTAGAATACGCATATCGTTTTTTATCTCCCTCCTTATCAATAGATATCCATTCCATATGTGCTAAAATTCTTCCTATGAGAAGTCTGTGATTATCAGAAATATCCTGATTTATAGCAGATTGAATCTGATCATAATGAGCCCCTAATTCTCTTAACTCTATTATCATTTTATCTTCTTCAATACTATGGCTAGAGGATAATAGCATAGATAATAATAGGCCATTTAATATATCTCTTGTCCATATATCTGAATAGAAAGATTTAATATAATCCCCTATAATATAGGCACTAGAACTATATTCTGAAACTGAAACGGTCATATTCGTATAAGGATGATTATGATTAAATGAGGATAATGCTAAGGTTGATGTATGCAAGAATATATGAGGTGAACTTTTAAAATACTCCCCTATCTGAATCCAATTCATTGTATCAAGAGTAATAATAAGATCATATACCTGTTTCCCTGGCTGTATGCTCACTAATTCAGAACTAAATGAATTAAGAGGTGAATTTAGGTATATAGTTAATTCTGAATCTGTTTTATCATATTTGAGAGAATTAATAGGACAATTTTGGGTATTAATCGTAATAATTGACTCTACATTATCTTGTAAAATTGACGTTAATGATGATATATCTACTAAAGAATCAAGATACGCTAAATGATGATTTATACATAATACATCAACTCGTTTTCCTTGTGACTTTAATAAAGATGCTAAAGCAAGTGCAGCACCTATATTTTTAGCTCCATGCAATTCAGGAATTGGAATTAAAATCGAATGTGCTTTTGATAATGTATTATGAATAAGAGTTAAATCTGTTTGACTAACCATTTAGGTGAAAATTGAATATATAAGATACTTATTATACCAAAAACAACCTCTATGGTCAAAATATTTATACAGAACGGATAGTAGATATTATACCTTGGAGAAATTCAATTAAATCTTGTTTATTAATATCTCCATGTAATGCATGTATCGTATTTTCAATCTGAATACTATTATCTACATTATCAATTGGAACTACCATCATATCTTCACTTCCTACATATACATATAAGTATCGCTCTTTTACAAATAATGCTCTGGGATAGGCAATAAGTATAGGTAATGTAGAATTACTATTATCAATAAAATTAATCATACAAGAACCATATTGCAATAATTCATATGCCACAAACTCTGAGCTATCTACCGTATTATGAGCTTCTCCATATTGGGGAGATATGATATTTGATAATTTATTCATACTTAAAACTTACTAGATAGAAAATAATATAATGTAGGTTGATAGGTTTCCGCCCATATACGTGCCTGTTCTTCTCCATCACTATCTGGAGGAAAACAGTTACCAATAAGTCGATAAAAGAAATCTTGAATATTTTTACTATAAGTATACTGCGTAGGTTGAGCATTTTCTGTAAACAGAGGAATTGCATAATACCCATCTCCCTTTTTAAGCTGATGAATAAAGGGGCTTTTAATTGCTAATAGAATCATTTTAATTAACCCGCTAGCCATAAAAGCATCTCTTGTTTTGGTTTTTCCCATAAAATAATTTCCATTTTGAATTAACTTTATTTCTCCTTGTGAATTAGAAAAACTTCTAACATTTGACTCAATGCGAGAATCAATATAGGTATAATGGTCTAACATAGATGGCTGAGTATATTCATTTTCCTCATGAGGAGGTAATAACTCAAACACATGCTGATAATTTCTTACTACAGAAGCAGGTACCTGAACCATGCCATAAGGCTTAATTTTGACATAAGAATCTAAATCTCTCATATACTCAATAACATCTCCCTTACGTAAAAATGTCATGGTATGAGTATATTCAAAATCTTGATTTACTTTATATCTATCAGCCATATTATATTAATAAAAAAATACTCTGCGTAAGGATAAGAGATAATACTAAACTCCAAATTCCCATTACAATAAATGAGAAACTTCTTAACTCACCTCTTTCATGAGGAGACATTTGACGAATAACCCCAGTACTCGTGAGAATAAAAATCGTAGATACTGTTGTGGTAACTGCAATTGCGATTAATGTCAGCGCCCATATTTGTACAAAATCAAATGCCATCATAGAGAATAATACTATACCTATGTCCTCAGGGTTATTTATAACGTTTTGAGAACCAGTAAATATACCACATCCCTATAAAAATGTCAATACAAGCTAATCACTTTTCATATGTTAATAATTAACATATGAAAAAGATTCATAGAGTATAGTGAACTTGTAAATCAAATATTAGGCTTTTTTATACCAAGCTCTATAAATCATAATTAATAACGGTGACGCGATAAAAATAGAGGAATAGGTTCCAAAGGCAATACCCAAAAATAAGGCTAAAGCAAAATACTTCACTGAAACTCCTCCAAAGAGAAATATAGCTCCCAATACTACCAGAAGAGACACCGAAGTATTAATAGACCGTACAAGACTCTGATTAATACTATTCCCTACCACACCTTCAAAATCATCCCCTCCATATCTTCGAACATTTTCTCTAATTCGATCAAATACTACAATGGTATCATTGACTGAAGATCCTAATATAGATAATAAGGCTATCACAAATAATACATCAATTTGTAAGATACCCCGAGATGATAAATAGGCAAATATTCCGGTTGGGATAATAATATCATGAATCAAGGCGATAATTGCGGTTAATCCATAAAAACGAGAAGGTACGGGGTAAGAAATACCTCTAAACACATAGGTCATAAAAATAATAATAGCAACTAGAACAATAGCAATTGCAATGAGTGCTCGATTTCTTAACTCAGAACCAATACTAGAGCTAATTAACGAATTAGATTGTTCATTGATAATATCATCCTTCGCAATTTCTTCAGTATCATACTTAAGAATAATAGCTTGTTTAAGTTGATTATACTGCTCCTCATTAATTGGTTCTAAATCTATGCGGAACATTCCATTTTGCTCATTCACTGCTCGGGGTTTTTGCCCAGCTTCTGTTAAAGCATCTTTAAGCCCCTCTGCAGTTAAATCTGGTTGACTGGTAATAGTCCATTCTACCGTTCTTCCACCAATAAAGTCAGGTCCTAACTGTAGACCAAATATCCCAATACTTGCAAGAGATGATATCACTAATACCAGTCCAATAATGAGCCATATTTTACTATATCGTATAATCCACATACTATTTCTGTAATGTAATAAATTTACCAAATTTTGTTTTCAATAACCACTGTTGATACCCTAATAAAGCAATCAATAATTTACTCACGGTAATGGCAGTAAATAAGCTAATAACAATTCCAATAGTTAAGGTAATACCGAATCCTTGTACCACTCCAGAGGCCAAGTAAAACAAGATTAAAGCAGATATTAAGGTCGATATTTGAGAATCCCGAATAGATTCCCAGGCGCGTCTAAATCCTTCCTTTGCACTCGATTCAAAATCACGACCATTAGATAATTCTTCCTTCATCCGTTCAAAAATAAGGATATTTCCATCTACCGCTAATCCTATACTTACGATAAATCCGGTAATTCCTGCAATAGTCAACGTAAATCCAAATAGATTGAATAAGGCTAATACTAAGACAGTATATACAGCCAAAGCAATTACTGCTACGACTCCTAAAGCTCTATAAAATATAATCATAAAGATTGCAATAAATAACAATCCAAATCCACCCGCACGAATACTTTGATATAATGAATCAGTTCCTAAACTTGCTCCAACTGTTTGTTGTGAGGCAATCGTAATCGGTAATGGTAATGCTCCTGAATTTAAGTAATCTACCAACTCTTTTGCACTTTCTGCCGTAAAATCTCCTGAGATAGTTGCTTGTCCATTAGGAATTTCTTGATTGATACGAGGAGCACTCACAATTTGAGAGTCAAGAACAATATACAAAATCTCTCCAATATTATTTTTGGTAAAATCAGCAAATTTTTGCCGTCCTTCATCATCAAAGGTAATTCCGACTTGTGGTTGACTCGTTTGAGGATCAAAAATAACTTGAGCCTGATCTAAATTTTGCCCCGTCAAAACAGGATCTCCTTGAAAGTAGGGATTTTCAAAGTTTTCAATATTCCCACTTTGTAAAGCTTCAATAAGGAGTTGTGTCTCCTCTGGCGGACGTCCTTGATAAAATTCAAGTTGAGGTGTTTGACCAATGGTTGCAATTGCTTGTTCTGGATCTTGTATTCCAGCCAACTCAACTACCAACCGAGTTGTATCACCTTCTTCTAAATAAATTCTTGGTTCACTCACCCCAAAGGCATCTACTCTTTGAGTTACCACTTTTTGTAAGCTTTCTAAAGCTTGCTGTCTTTCTTCATCAGATACTGAACTTATGTCTACATCGTAGACAACCCTTACTCCTCCTTGAAGATCTAGTCCAAGGATAAAGCTATTATTAGGCACTTGTGGAATATCTCTTTGATTAATCCATTGATCTAAACCTCTTGACTTAAAAGGCAATCGATCCCATTGAGATACCCGATCCGTTGTAATATTAATACCATTAATAAGGCTATTAATGGGTTGAGGATACATATAAAAGGTTGCGATTAATGTAATGATGAGAACTCCAATTGAGCGTCTTATTACACTTCCTTTTTGAGTTTTTGCTTTAATACAAAACCAAATGAATAGGCTGATTTTTTTCAGTGGAAACCATAGTATAGATAATAGAGTGGAAGGAAATCGTTTCAACCAAGTCAGCATAATCGTAATATCAGTCAATATTTATAATGTCTAAGCTCCTATTCCCATTTCAGAAGCTACCTCTTTTTGTAAATCTTTTTTAGCTGATTCAATTACTTCAATAATTGTCTTTTCTAACTTGGATTTATCTTTTAATAAATCATCACTGATCTTTAACTCTTTAATAGCTTGAGTACCATCTAGGGTAACAGTAATCCCTTTTTCTTCTTTTGTAATACGCTTTTTAGCTAATTTTTTCTGAAGTTTTTGCATCTCAGAGAATTGAGAAAACATTTCTTTTGCTTGATTGAATCCATCGAACATACCCATATTAGTATCATTTAATTCTTATTGTACATATAAAAAAGTATATCAGAAAAGTACCTATTTGAGAATAGTACCAACTCTATTATTGGTCTAATAATAATTTTTTATATAAACTATAGGTTTTTTCAACCATAGTATCCCAAGTAAATATCTGAGCTCTTATATCACCCTTATCTTTATATTGTTTGGCTATTAAAGGATTATGTATTAAGGTAGTAATAGCTTCAGTAATTTGATTGACACTATGAGGGTCAACCAATATCCCTGCATCTCCCACAACTTCTGGTAAACAAGATGTATTGGCAGCTATTACAGGAGTATGCATACTCATGGCTTCTATAAGAGGAATTCCAAACCCTTCATATAAGCTTAAATAAATAAATAATTGCGCCTGTCTTAATAAGATAATTTTCTCATCTTCCGTAATAAATCCTACAAATACTACCTTATCCTTAAGATTATACTGCTGAATTGTATCATCAATCGCAGTATCATAATTATAGCCCTTCCCTCCAGCTATCACAAACTTTAACTCACTTTCAGGATGATCAGCTAAATACTGTGCAAAGGCTTTAATTGCTGAGGGAATATTCTTACGCGGCTGTAGACTTCCTAAATATAAAATGTAATTATAATTCAATACTTCTCTTACTGCTGTTGAGGTATTAATGACAGGAGGAATAGTAGAAATATATCCTCCATTATAAATGGTACTAACTTTATCTGCACTTGTCTTAAACATAGTCTGAATAGCATAATTGGAATGCTGAGACACCGTAATAATGGCATCAGATTTTTTTACACTAAGAGGGATCAGAGTATTTAATAATAAACTATCTTTAGGTTTAATATATTCTGGAACAAATTTCCAAGAAATATCATGAATAGTATTAATCATTTTCGTATATTTGGGTAAGAAAAATGGAGCTATATACTGAATATGCAATAGGTCAATATGATATTTTGCACAAGCCTGAGATAATAAATATTCTGTCCATATCAATTTCCATTTAGGCAATAGAGGAATAACATGCCACTCTTCAGGTAAATCACGCAAGACTTCTATTTGATACCAATCTTCACTATCTGTAAATAAATAAAAGGTATGGCCCGTATTAAGTCGCTTGAGACCTTGTATTAACTGAACCGTATAAACCTCATCTCCTGTTCTTTGTTTGCCCACTGCTCGTATATCAATTGCAATATTCATACCTATTCTTTAAAACCTCTATTCTGATAATACCACTCATATACTTTTTTCGTAATAGGGATTGTTGTTTCAAAACTATCATTCCCCTCTTCAATCAGGACAATCACTGAAAGTTGAGGATTTTCAAAAGGTCCATATGAAACAAACCATGAATTATTATTTTCTTTTCCTGTTTGTGCTGTCCCCGTTTTCCCAGCAGTACTAAAGGGAAGACTTTGTAACTGATATCCTGTTCCATCTGAAATGGTTTGTCGCATACCCTCTTTTACAATTGTATAATTTTCTTGAGATACCGGTATTTTCTGTATTATTTCCGGATTTTTCTGTTCAATAAGAGAACCGTCATCTGTTCGAACTCCTTGATATAGATAGGGTTTATATAAATTACCTCGATTCGCAATAGCATTTGTAGCATTTAGTATTTGTAATGGTGTGGCAAGCATACCTCCCTGACCAATAGAGGCATTATAGGTATCCCCAAGCAGCCATGGCTCTTGTTTCACTCGTTCTTTCCATTCTGGATTTGCAATATTTCCTTTCACCTCTCCACCTAAATCAATTCCTGTTGTATTCCCAAACCCATAGTAACGATAATACTCAGCTAGCTTTTGAATCCCCAAGCCTCTTTGTGTCGGAGTACCTCCCACAAATGTATAATAAAAAACATTTACGGAATCAGATATTGATTTATAGGTATTTGAAATACCATGAATTTTCCAATCAGGATATACAAATGGCCTATCTTTATCATAAGGATTCTCTACAATGAGCTTTCCTAATGGATCATTAATTGTAGTATCAGCAGTAATAATAGATTCTTGTAATAAACCTGAGGCAATAAGGGGTTTAATCGTGGAAGCTGGAGCATACTCTCCTCCAATACATCTATTGAGAAGTGGATTATTTTTATCATTAATTAAGGCATTATAATTTTCTTGACTAATGCCCTGGGTAAATAAATTATTATCAAATGTTGGTAAGGATACCATTGCCAACACTTCTCCATTTTGAGGGTTCATTACAATTCCTGCAGCTTTTTGTAATTGTCGTGCATTTAATACTTCTTGCATTGAATCATGTAATACCTTTTGTAACTCAGCATCAATCGTCAATTGAATAGATTTACCATTTTGAGGACGTTTTAATGGTCGCTCACTATCTCTCGTATTTTTTAATCCATATTCTCCCTTAAGAGTAGATTCATATACTCTCTCCAGACCAGTTTTACCAATAATATCATCTCGAGTATAGCGAGGATTGGCAATAATATCAGCATCTGATAGTTTTCCTGTATATCCTATCAAATGAGAAAAATAAGAAGAGTCTACATATTGTCGAATATTATTTTGTTTTAATTCAAATCCAGGATATTCATCTTCTTTTACTTGAAAGGTAATTGCTTCTTCTTGGGAGATATTATCCTGCAGTACAATTTGCTTTTCCTCGGCTTCCATTGCCTTTTGTATATTCTCTTCCTCTATCTTAAAAAAAGAAGCAATTTCTGCAAAAGATCTATTTTTCTGCTCAGAGTCAGTAGGCAATAATTCCTTATTTAATACTAAAGAGAAAACTACCTGATTATAGGCTAATAATACTCCTCTTCTATCATAAATATTACCTCTTAGAGGCTTAATATAATTTTGACTAATAACGGTATCCCTAGTAATAATTGAGTTTTCTGTTGCATTTAATTGAAGTTGAAATATACGCCCTATAAAAAACAAAATCCCTATACCAATCAATACGCCAAGCCCTATAAGATATCGAGAATTATCCAATCCAGACACATACATTGCTGCCTGCACATCTTTATCCAGAAAGAGATCTTCTGGGGTAATATCATTATTAACTAATCTGCTCATATATATTATATTTATCAGCTATTTGTAATGAAAGCGCCAGCCATAATGTATTTACTCCTATAAAGATAGCAATCTGATTCAATGAGACAGAAAATCCAGATACGATAAGAAGACTCACTAAGAGCCAAGCAGAACTTAAAATAGTCTGAACAGCCCATCCTCGGTCAAAAAACGTACTAAAAAGATAGACTCCAAGAGACCATATCCCATAATAGAGAATATTAATCCACCATACGGTAAGACTTGTCTGAGTTAATACCACACTAATCACCACAACCCATAATACTGTTCGAATATATTGTTTTGAAATAATATATACTGCTAAAGGACCAAGATACCAAATAGGAAGCCATATACTGGGTATATAGATATGAGCTGCAATTCCCCCCACTATCATTAAATCCAATAGCATATAGTTATGTTTTTAGAATAAACACATCGGTTAAATCGTAGAAATTAATAGGTGAATCTACAACAATACGATGAAATAAATCACCCTCTGAAACTTCTTTAATTTTTCCTATTAATAACCCTCCTGGTATTGTTTCTGTTTGGGTAGTAACCACAGATTGATCAACTGCAACTGGTTCAAGCTTACTAATCAAATCAACTTGTAATAATGTACCATATTGAGACATTAATACTCCCTGTGAAGGCGTGTCTTTCTGAATTGTAACCGCTACTTTACTTGAACTATCATTTAAAAATTGGATTTTACTTGAATTTTCACTTACTGTTTGTACTATCCCTATCATATGACCAAGATATATTACGGGCTGATTTTCTTTCACTCCGGAAGCACTTCCTACATTCACCGTGGCTGAGCTACGGGTAAAATTATTATCAAAGGTGATAATACGAGCTTTAATAGGAGTAATCGTTGTTTCATTTTTAGTTTCAATAGCACTTCTTAATAACCTATTTTCAGACCTTACATACAGCAAACTTGAAACCTCAGCTTGTAATGCCGCTATTTGAGCTTGTAATTGCTCTGAAGATAAGGTCTCTGGAGTATTTTCAGCATAGACCCCACGCATCAGTGGTAATCGAGATAATACAGGAGGAACTCCTCCCATAACTCCAACCATGAAAGTTAAACACAATAAAGCCCCTGTAATAATAATTCCTGTATAATTTTTGTTCATACGTAGCTTTTACTTTTACGTTCAATATCAAGAGGAATTAATAAATCTTTCAAACTATCAATATCTTCTAGAACCATACCAGTTCCTCTTACCACTACCGTCAAAGGATCTGAAGCAATTAGAGTAGGTACTCGTGTAATATTAGTAATAAGAATATCCAATCCTTTTAGTAAAGCTCCACCTCCTGCCAGGATAATTCCTCTTTCCATTATATCACCAATAAGTTCTGGAGGTGTTTCCTCTATAGAGGATTTTACCGCATTTGCAATTTGCATAATAGAATTTGCCATAGCTTTACGAATATCCGTATCATTAATCATAACTTCTTTTGGCAAACCAGAAATAATATCTCTGCCTTTAATACCCATTTCCAGAGGATCACTTAATGCATAAGCTGAACCGATAGTCATTTTAATATTCTCGGCCGTTCTCTCTCCGATGGCTAACTTATAATGACTTCGTACATAGCGAATAATATCATTATTGAGTTTATCTCCTGCAATTCTCAAACTTTTAGATATTACTACTCCTCCCAGAGACATCACTGCAATTTCAGTAGTTCCTCCCCCAATATCAACAATAATACTTCCTGTTGATTCTTGAATGGGAAGCCTAGCACCAATAGCAGCCGCAATAGGCTCTTCAATCAGATACACCTCTCTTACACCAGCATTACGAGTAGCATCATATACCGCTCTTTTTTCTACTTCAGTAACTCCCGATGGAATACCTACTACCACTCGAGTTTTCCAATGATGAAAAAATCCTCTTTGAGTAACTTTATTTATAAAATACTTCAACATTTGCTCCGTCACCTCAAAATCAGATACTACCCCATTTACCAAAGGACGGGTAGCTACAATATGAGCTGGGGTTCTCCCTACCATAGTCTTTGCATCTTGTCCTATAGCTAAAATTTGACCACTTTTTTGATTAATAGCAACCACCGAAGGCTCATTAATCACAATACCTCTATTCTTCACATACACTAGGGTATTAGCTGTACCAAGGTCAATACCAATATCTTGTCCAAAGGAACTAAGTAGACCAGTGAGCATTTTTAACTTCGATTTCGATTGAATCTTTCTCTTCATATACATCTTATTGTATCTGAAATTCAAGATTATGTAAACTCCCGTTTCTTGTATTATATTTACAATTCTACTTCATATCTCACTATAACCGTACCATTTCCTCCATTTTGCCAAGAGCCTCCTCCTCCACCTCTCGTAGGAAGTATTGCAGGGATAGCCACATGATTAATTCCTAATCCAACCATACCTCCTCCATCTACAACGGGACCAGCCCCTTGATTCCATGAAACACCAGATCCTCCTCCACCATAGCCTAAAGCTGTTCCTGTAATACTTGACTGCACCCCTATTCCTCCAGCTCCTCCCGTCCCATTATTCCCACATGTAGGGATAGCGTTTCCTCCATTTCCTCCTGCTCCAGCTCCTCCTCCCGTTCCACAACCACTACGAGCACCACCAACAAAACCCGATCCACTATCACCACTATCTACATTTGCTCCCCCGATTCCTGGGTTAGCATTAATAGAAAATATACTAGATGCAAGACCATTGTCACCAGGAGCACCTCCAGTTCTTGCAATTCCACCAGCCCCCACAATTACTGGATAAGATTGAGAGTTTACTGTAGTTACTCCAGATACCACCTGCCCCCCTCCACCAGGATAAGGATATGCCGTAGGAGGTCCCGCCGCTATAGCAGATCCACCACCGCCACCAACAACCAAATACTCCACATCTCCTCCTCTCGTAAAAGTCATATTTGTACTTCCTGGGGTAGTAAACTCATGAACCCGATAATTCGTCCCTGATGCTGAGATGATATATATATTATCTCCACCCTCTGCCCAGGGTAATACTCTTGGGTTAATCACAACACTTTGATTAAGTTCTGCAGATGAAGCTCGTATACTAAGTTGATTATTATCAGGATTTATCCTAATTTGATATGCCCCCCCTAGAGGATCTTCTGGTATAGAAGATAGATATTGTGGCACCAATATACGCAAATCAACACTTCCACTACAATCAGTAGGTCCTCCAATTGATTCTGTCCCTGTTCTACAAATATTCTGTATCGTGTTAGTAATTTGTTGTGGATACTCTCCTCGACTATCTACAACAAATTGTTCAATCGCCTGATATATTGTATTTATATCAGATAATCTTTCTACATTTCTTGCTTGCGCTAATTGCCTTGTTGGATTAATAGCAATCAATACAATTGCTGCCAACACTCCAATCAATGCAATTACTAATAATATTTCTAATAGTGTAAACCCTTTTTTATATTTCATATATATATATTTTATTTCTTCTTATTTTATCGTATTTATTTTTTTTTGCAAAATAAGATATCCCCACCATATACTATTTAACATAATAGCTCCACTAAACCAGCTATATTCTCTTAATAATCGATCTAATCGATTATACCATTCCATTCTCTCCACATTACTGACTAAATCTGCTTCACCGGGAACCTTGAAATCCCCTAACCCTTGATATGAAGGATTATTACTCATATCATCCCTTAACTCCGAGATAGTGTTTGATTGTTTTACTTCACTCACTGAAGATATCTTAACCGCAGGTCTTACCCGTATTTGCGAAGAATTCCAAGGAATAATACGAATTTCTCCATCATAAACTTCAGTAAACCCTGTAATCACAACTCCGTCCCCTTTTTTCATTTTTGGACGTATCACCTTATCCGAAAATAATTTAATTGAAGTCGTATAATTCCTATTAAGAAGCGTAAGTTTTGTTTTTGTATTCGTATCTAGTTCACCATTTACACGGACAATTTTTCCCCAATCATCATTCTCCACCCCACCTATATCTTGAACTTTGATGGTTATTTTTTGATTATCCACAATACTGATATCTTCTTTAGCCGAGACTTTAAGATATTGTTGTGTATCTGTATTATGCCACTCTGATTGTATTCTTATGATATCTCCTTCTCGAAGAAGAGGAAATCTCTTTTGCCTATCATATACCCGTATTATTCTATCATTATTTTTGATATAAAAACTCGTATCAGCTAATCCCCCTGGTGGAATAATCACCTGAGCTTGTAATTCTATTAATTCTCCATCTTCTATCTCTGGCAAAGTTTCTATATTATCAATGAAACGATAGGTTTTCGTATCATTATCAGGTATTTCTGAGAATATATTTGAGCTATTAGGAGTTATAGTACCTGTCCAGCCCCAACTTTGTAATAGAGGAATATAAGACACCCCTTTTTTAGCCTTTGTATAGCTAACACTCGACTGAATTTGATTATATGTATCGGTAAGAGTAACCGTATCACTGGTATTATTTAAACTTATTTTACTTTCATCTTGATACCAGGTTCTATACCCTTTAGCAGGAACAATTCCTGACAGTATATAAGTCTTAGCTAAATCGGATAATTTCCAACCCGTAACATTTATATCTTTATCGGTAGTGTTAATGAGTTCAATAAATTCATTTCCTTCTTGAGGATATGGATACAGCTCAGATAAGATGATGCTTCCTATTTCGTACTGAGGCAAGATAGGCTGAGGGATGATAGGTTGAATAATAGGATTCAGCTGAGGTTCAGGTAACACTACCACTGGAGATGTATTAATCACCCTAGGTGAAGGTTCAGCATTCCATACCCAAGTATTGTCTACTTTCATATAACTAAATCCTTTTTGTGAAGATTTCATTGTATAATCAACTTGTGACTGAATAACGCCATTTGGATCATACAGAATCACTGAATCAGCATCATTATTAAGAATAATATTGAGCCCATTCCCATCTTCTAATAACAGAACCCCTTTAGCTGAAATAATTCCTGATAATGTCTGTGTTGCTGATCCTCCACTTGAGATATCATCTAATTTCCAACCAGTAATATCTATGTCTTTATCTGTGCTATTAACTAATTCTACAAATTCCTTTTTGCCCTCAGCAGGATTAGGGTAAATTTCAGATATACTAATACCCCCATATACTGTTGGTGGGAGTGGAATAATGACGGGAGCTAGATTAAGCGGAGATAAAGGCTTTATTTCCCAAGATACATTATTAATTTTATGCAAAGATTCACCTTGTTTAGTAATCTGAGGCCATTTTTCAGCAAAATTAACTGAGTCTATTGTAATACCCTTATCATTACGGATCTCTATATAAGCTCCTGCCGTATTGCTAAGAGATCCAAAATTAGTACTAGTCACATTAATGACTTTATTGAGTGGAGTAAGACTACTTTGAGCGGCCGTAATTTTGCGAATCACAAGATAATCTGTAATATTACCTGTAAGGGGAATTATTTTATCTCCCGCTCCAGATACTATTCTTAAATTCCACCCCGTTAATGATATCGAGGTATTGCTAGAATTCTTGAGCTCAATAAATTCATCATTGGCATCAGTCACATTATCATCAGACCATATTGTATAACCGGTATAATTAATTTCATTGATTTCCACCTCCTGAAAAGCAAGAGAGAACTGAGGAGTTAACAAAAATAGCCCCAATAAAAGGGCTATTCGATTAAAATTTTGGAATATGTGAGTCTTTCCCTGGGTCATTGGTATCTTTGTTTGGATCTTGTTTATTTGGATCATAAGTGTATGCATTATGTAATTCTACAGTTCTATTAGCCTCGGCAAACTTCAGGATAATATCCTTTGCCTTATATGGATACGGCACATCATCAAAGAATAATATTTTTTGATCCGCGCCTGCAGTTTGTACCCGCACATCACCAAAATTCAAAATACTTGCAAAAAATCCATTTACAATAACTTCTATATCTTGTACATTTCCAATATCCGCCTCTGATACTTTGCGATGAAAGAAATCAATTTGATCAATAGTGAGAACTCTCTGATTGGTCACAATATAAGAATCGAGATAATAATGCGTCCAAGTCAAAAATGCCGTATAGAAGACAAAGAGAATAATAAGTCCAATAATAAAATCAAAGACGGCAGCTAAAAATGGTGCTTGTAATGCTGGTATAGTATTTGGTAAATACATAGATAACCAAAATGTAATGAATAATAATATTCCACTCAATATATAGGGAGCAATAAGGAAAAATATAGATCTCCTAAAGACAATTTTTACAATTTCTCCCTGATGCTGCCCTTTAAAATGAAGATGTTGACCCGTAATTCTATCAAACATATACTTAATTTATATTAATAATAGCCTGAATATTTCCATATAATAGCCCCAATAATATAATACTCCCTATACTATAAGCTATAGTAGTAATAATAGCCGTTCGAGTATTAAGACCAAAAGTAAAAATATGATATATCATCACAATACTTCCCCCAAGATAGGCTAATACTATGACAAGATAGGCTATAATAAATAATTGTTCAGACATATAATTAGGTTAAAGTTTGAGTAGGAGGAATTTTACCAAAATACTCATAACAGAGTTTAGTAACCATACGACCTTTTGGAGTTCTCTGTAATAATCCTTGTCTCATAAGGAATGGTTCATATATTTCCTCAATAGTCACCGTCTCCTCAGCGGTAGAAGCAGCTAAAGTAGAAAGCCCCACTGGTCCCCCATTAAATATATTCATAATAGTCTCTAGAATTTTCCTATCTCCCGATTCCAGTCCCTGTGCATCCACATCTAAGAGCTTAAAAGTCTCATCTATCACTGATCGATTAATAATTCCATTATTATGTACCTCTGCATAATCTCTCACTCTCTTGAGGAGACGATTTGCAACTCTCGGAGTATGACGACTTCTACTTGCAATATGCTGATATACTTCTGGAGAATCTGCCTTAACTGATAGAATATTACTGGAACGCTTCAAGATATCAATAATATGATCTTGAGTATAAAAATCAAAGCTATAAATATTCCCAAATCGACTACGGAATGGCCCTGACAGAGACCCAAATTTAGTCGTAGCACCAATTAAAGTGAATTTCGGGATATCCAGTCTAAGTGTTCTCGCAGAAGGCCCTTTACCCACAATAATATCAAGTACAAAATCCTCCATAGCTGAATATAATATTTCCTCTAAAGTCTTAGAGAGACGATGAATTTCATCAATAAACAAAATATCCCCAGCCTCTATATTGGTAAGAATTGAAGCTAAATCTCCCGCTTTCTCGAGAGCAGGACCTGAAGTAACCTTTAAATTAGACCCCAGATACTTTGCAATAAGATAAGCTAAACTTGTCTTACCAAGACCAGGAGGTCCATAGAATAAAAGATGATCTAAGGCCTCTCCCCGCTTCTGAGCTGCCTGAATAGAAATAGAAAGATTTTTTTTAATTTGATCTTGCCCGATATACTCTTCAAAAGTCTGTGGCCGCAAACTCTGATCTATACTACTATCTTCCTGTATTTCTTTTGATGATGTAATCATAGATTACGATACTTATATACTATAATTATAGCATATTTTTAGAGTTTTGTATATATCTACTCTTTTACCTGTATCTCATATACTTGTGGCCACAGTTTACCCGTTATGAATACTGTATCTGTACTAGATCTATATGCTATACCATTTAATTCAGCAATATTAGGTGATTTTTCTCGTATTTGCGTGACGATATTGGATAAGTCTAGTATAGCTATTACTTCACCATTATCTGGATTAATTTTGACAATTTGATTAGTCTGATAAATATTAGCATATATAAATCCTTTGATATATTCAAGCTCATTGAGGGATCTTTGAGCTATATCTCCTCTTTTTACTGCGATAGTTTTCACTACTTGAAAATTATCAGGATTCAAATAGGTAATTCTATCGGTTCCATCACTCATAATGAGATTATCTCCATCTGTGGTAAGTCCCCAACCCTCAGCACTCGGATAAGTAAAAGTATTTATCTCTTTAAATGTCTGTGCATCATAGACAAATCCTTTTTGATTCTTATAGGTGAGCTGATAGATTTTATTATTAAGTATAGTACTCCCCTCTCCAAAATAGATATCACGGTCAAGTTTAGCTTTGACATCGATATTACCCGTCTCTAAATCTAATGAACCTAATACAGACTGAGTTTGTGGTAAATAATCAGGAGAACCCGTACTCTCATAAAGAGTATCATTATCAAAAAACAACCCTTGTGTATAGGAATTAATACTATGGGGGTATTTATTCATAATTTGATACGGTAATATATCTAAATCAGTTGATTTAATTAGGGTAAATAGAAAATATCCCATCAATACCCCTACAATAATTCCTAAACTTATATATATTTTTTTCATATACCTTATATTACCATATAATCATATATCTCACATTGTCATTGTGTTATACTATAAAGGTTATGTAAAAAATCACGGTTATGATAAGTCAAAAATGTCAACTCATTGTATATCCCGATAGTCTTGGTAAAAATTTATCCGAACTCAATACTATTCTCGATACCTATTTAGTTGATATAGTGTATGGCATCCATATTTTACCTTTTTATCCCTCATCCGCTGATAGAGGCTTTTCTCCTCTTACATATGATGTTGTTGATAGTCAATTTGGTAATTGGGAGGACATTCATACCATTGCAGGTAAATTTGAAATTATGGCAGACTTTATGTTAAATCATATTTCTGCTCAGTCTATCTATTTTCAAGATTATCTTCAATATGGAAAAGATTCCGCATATGCAGACATGTTTCTTGATACAAAAAAACTCACTCCAGATGGAGTAATCCCTCCAGAAGAGATTACTCATATTTATAAAAGAAAATCTCGAGAACCCTTTATTACCTTAGATAGACACAATGGAGAAAAAGTTACCGTATGGTGTACATTTGGGGAGCAGCAAATTGACATAGATATTAATTCTCCTGTTACCCGTAAAGTCTTTCAACAATATATTGAATTCTTATGCCAGCAACATATCAAATACCTAAGAATTGATGCTTTTGCCTATGTAACAAAAAAACTGGGAACTAATTGTTTTTTTCTTGAACCTCAAGTATGGGAAATATTAGACTGGATTAAAAATATTGTAACCCCCTATAATGTTATATTATTACCAGAAATTCACGAACATTATTCAATACAACAAGCAATTCAGCAAAGAGGATTTTGGGTATATGACTTTGCTCTCCCTATGTTATGTCTAGAGGCAATTTTCCATCATAATGCTCTCAACCTCAAACACTGGTTATCTATATGTCCACGAAATCAGTTTACCACTCTTGATACTCATGATGGAATTGGTATTGTAGATGTAGCTGATTTATTACATCCAGATCAAATCAAACAAACCATAGAGCAAATATCTACAAGAGGAGGAAATCTCAATGAACGATTTATCAAAAACAAAGAATATGAAAACTTAGATATGTATCAAATAAACTGTACCTATTATTCCGCTCTTGGTGAAGATGATGATGCCTATATTATTGCAAGGACAATTCAAATATTTACTCCAGGAATACCCCAAATATATTATGTAGGACTTTTTGCCGGGGTGAATGATATAACACTATTGGAGAAAACAAAGTCTGGGCGAGATATTAACCGACATTATTATACGCTCGATGAAATACATCATGAAATACAAAAACCTGTTGTACAAAGATTATTCAATATAATGAAATTTCGTAATAATTGTGATGCCTTTTTAGGAAAATTAACTATTTTAGATTCAGAAAATGATATATTACACCTTAGATGGGATTATCATCATATATATGCTATTGCCTATATTGATTTAATTCATTACACAGCTCAAATCGAATATAATACCGATGAAGATGAGGTTATCAGTTTTAATGTATAAGAATAAATATAAGTTATTATGTTCGAATGCAGGGACTCGAACCCCAATTGCTGGTGCCAGAAACCAGTGTCCTACCGTTAGACGACATTCGATTTACATTGTTTATTATACATTATATATGTCAAGTATTCAAGGATAGGGTGTGAAAATTCCCCTCTTAAACTTCATCAACCCCCACCAAGAGCTCATAGCTCTGTCTAATGTATCTTGAGTTATATGTTCATAATATTTTTGTTTTATATACAGTCTATATTTCTGCCTCATAATATTATAAGTTTTAGTTTTAATCTTCCTAGAATATAAATATAAAGTATAGCCTAAAAAGGCTATACCTTGATTCAGCTTGTGAATATGAGTTTTATTACTATGTAGCGATAAATTCAAGTCAACTTTCAGAAATTGTATAAGT
>JALQTA010000060.1 GCA_023264145.1 Minisyncoccota bacterium
CATTTCTTGTAACATATGTGAAGCACCATATCCTTCAAATGCCCAGACTTCCATTTCTCCCAGTCTTTGTCCTCCCATTTGAGCCTTTCCTCCTAATGGTTGTTGCGTAATCAAGGAGTAAGGCCCCGTTGATCGCATATGAAGCTTATCTTCAATTAAATGATTTAACTTCATCACATACATAATTCCAACCGTGGTTTTCTCTAGATAAGCATCACCTGTCTTTCCATCATACAGTTGTAACTTACCATCTTCTGGTAAATTAGCCTCTCGAAGTAATTCTTTAATTTTATCTAAGCTTACTCCATCTAAAGCAGGACTTGCTACTTTGAGTCCTAACGCTGATACTGCAAGACCAAGATGAGTTTCATATACTTGACCAAGATTCATACGAGAAGCAACTCCAAGAGGAGTCAATAAGATGTCAAGAGGAGTTCCATCAGCAGAGAAAGGCATATCTTCTTGAGGAAGAATTTTAGCAATAACTCCTTTATTTCCATGTCGTCCAGCTAATTTATCTCCAACACTTACCTTTCGTAAATGAGCTACACTTACCTGAACTCTTTTGATCACTCCACTAGGAAGTTTATCTCCATTTGCTCGAGTAAATATTCGCACTTCTACTACTTTTCCTTGATGACCATTTGGCATTTTAAGTGATGAGTCTTTTACTTCTCGAGATTTTTCACCAAAAATAACTCGAAGCAATCTTTCCTCTGCAGTAAGATCAGTTTCTCCTTTAGGACTAATTTTTCCTACAAGAATATTTCCCGGCTTAACGGTGGCACCAATTCTTACAATACCCTCAGCATCTAAGTCCTTTAATCGTTCTTCTGATACATTAGGAATATCTCGAGTTACTTGTTCTTCTCCTAATCGAGTATCTGACACATCAATTGAGAAATCTTCAATATGAACTGAAGTAAATACATCTTCTTTTACCAGTCTATCTGACAAAATAATAGCATCCTCAAAGTTATTCCCCTCATAAGACATAAATCCTACTCGGAGATTTTGTCCTAACGCAAGTTCTCCATTTTGCATAGATGAACCGTCCGCAAGAAGATCTCCTCTTTTTACTTTTTGTCCAGGTACACAACGAATTTTCTGATTAACACTCGTATATGCATTAGATTTTAAGAATTTGGTTAATTCAAATCGAGTACGCTTCTTAGACTTACTTGCCTCAAATAGAATATGAGCAGCATCCGCCTCAATTACAATCCCATCTTCTGGAGCCATAATAATTTGACCACTATATCGAGCAGCATCTCGCTCCATACCAGTTCCTACAATTGGAGAGTCACTCTTAATAGAAGGAACTCCCTGCTTTTGCATGTTTGAACCCATCAAAGCCCGAGCAGAGTCATTATGCTCAACAAAAGGGATAAGGGAGGTAGATACAGAAATTAATTGCTTTGGAGAAACATTAATAAACTCTATTTCATCTTTTTCCGCAATAATCACATTACTATCTTTTCTTGCAATAATACGATTATTTGTAATGACATTATTTTCATCAACATCTACTACCGCAGAAGCAATCGTATATTTCTTCTCTTCAGTAGCATCAAAGAATACAACCTCATCAGTAATTTTACCTTTTACTACTTTTCGGAATGGAGTCTCTAAGAATCCATATTCATTAATATACGCATATGTTGCTAATTGACCAATTAATCCAATATTTGGACCTTCGGGAGTTGCAATAGGACAAATTCTACCGAAATGAGTAGGATGAACATCTCGCACTTCAAAACCAGCACGATCTCGAGCTAATCCATTAGGCCCAAGAGCAGACACACGTCGCTTATGCTCTAATTCAGATAAGGTGTTAATCTGATCCATGTATTGAGACAATTGACTTGAGGAGAAAAACTCATGAATTGCTGCCACCAAGGGACGAGCATTAATAACACTCGTAGGAGTAATGGTTTGAGGATCAGCAGTACTCATTCTATCCTTAATAATTTTCTCCATTCTCGCAAACCCAACACGAGCTCGCTCTTGTACCAATTCTCCAATCAAACGTACTCTTCTATTACTTAAATTATCAATGTCATCAGGCATTGCCTGTGGATCATTATTAAGACGAATAATTTCTTTTACCATTAAGATAAAGTCATCAATTTGCAAAACTCTATGCTTTGGATCTTCAGTCAAATCAATACCAAGACGATTATTTACTTTGTATCTTCCTACTTTTCCTAAGTCATATCGACTAAAGTTAAAGAACATACCTTCGATTAATTGCTTCGCATTATCATCAGTAGCTAAATCTCCTGGTCGAATTCTTCGATACACTTCAATAAATCCAGATTTTTGATCACGAGCAGCATCCTTGGTAATAGTTTCTCGAATAAACTTTACTGGCCCAGTATCAACATCAGCAAATGTTGATATCAATTCATTATCTTTTCCTAGTCCAAAAGCTCTTAATAATGAAGTAAGAGCAACTTTACGTTTTCTATCAATCTTAACCCACATAACTCCTGATGCATCTGTTTCAATTTCAACCCAGGCTCCACGAGTAGGGATTAATTTCATTCCAAAGTATCGCTTGTCACGAGAAATATTTTCCGTAAAGAAAACACCAGGTGAACGTAAAATTTGAGCAATAACTACACGCTCAGTTCCATTTATAATAAAAGTACCTCGTTCAGTCATTAATGGAACATCTCCCAAAAATACTTCTTGCGTTGTTTTTTTAGTATTTGTATTATTAATCAGAGTTATTTTAGCTCGAAGTGGAGCTTCAAAAGTAATATTTTTCACTCTAGATTGCACTTCAGATAATTTCGGTTCATCTAATCTATATCCTGAGAATTCAAGTCGATATTCTGATCCAGTCCAATCTAGCACAGGATAATGTTCTTCAAATAAATCTCGAAGCCCCTCTTCTAAAAACCATTTATACGATGCCAATTGTGGCTCAATAAGGTTAGGCAATTCAAGATCAATAGTTGGCTTAAAGAAAACTCTCTGATTTTTTGACATATACATGCAGTTATCTAATACTATACGAAAGGATTATTCTAAACTCACTTACATAAGCACAAAATAAGTAATGGAAAATCCATTACTTCATTATATCTTAAGCAGTATGTGTCTGTATCATCATTATTTGACAATCAATATCCCTAATTACTTCTCTCATCACTCATCCGTTCTTATTATTATACACCAAAAACAAGCTCAAGTCAAGGATACTCCATAGAAAAACTCACACCGGACTCCGACTTTCTCACCCCTTGAGTAATATGCCACAGGCATATTACTATAATCTGTGCTCCCGCAGGGGTTCGGTCACAAGTAATTTCCCTGACGGTAAATTCTCGCGACCCCGTCTCGCCG
>JALQTA010000061.1 GCA_023264145.1 Minisyncoccota bacterium
GATGCTCTCATATCTGCCACAAAATCCGCAATCGTAATATCTCTTTCATGTCCTATTGCCGAGATAATAGGTTTATGAGAAGTATATATCGCTCGAGCTACTGATTCATCATTAAATGCATGTAAATCATCCATAGCCCCTCCTCCTCTGGTGATAATAATCACCTCCACCTCTGGATAACTATTCAAGTTTTCTATTGCCTCAATCACACTTGCCACTGCCCGTTCTCCTTGTACCTGAGCATGATGAAAATAAATATTCAAACCTCCCATACGAGCGGTGAGTACTTTCATAAAATCTTTATAAGCGGCTGCATCTTGTGAAGTAATAAGCCCAATAGAACGAGGCATATACGGAATAGGTCGCTTACGATCAGCTTGAAATAGACCTTCTGCCTCAAGCTTTGCTTTTAAAAGTTCAAAAGCTTTTGCTAAAGCACCTTCTCCCGACAATTCAATACTATCTACCATAATACTAAATATCCCTGACTTAGGAGAAAGTCGTGACTTACCACTAATAATCACTCGCATCCCATCTACTGGGGAAATACGAGATTTTCTTAGCTGTGAGACCGTGGTAAAACAGCGAATTTTTGCTTCTTTTTTTTCGTCTTTGAGGTCAAAAAACACCCATTGATTATTCCCAAAACTCGACATTTGAAAGGCAGATATTTCTCCCTCAACTTGCACTGTCTGCTCTCCAATAATACTATTAATTTTAGTAATAAATTGAGATACGCTCATTACATCTGAAGAGATGTCGGGAGCATTGATTTTATCTTGAGCATAACTTACTAACTCTTGTGGAATATGAATTGCATGTTCTGTAAGATATACTTTCCCTTCTTCAAAATGCGATACGGTTCGAATAGCTTCTTTTTTGACACTTAGTGTTGTATCTTGAAGTAAAGGAATGATTAAATCTTTGACACGAGTCCATTCAAATGAAATCAACGCTCGAAGAGCAGCTTGTCTATATGAGGCTTTGGCATGACTTAAAAATACCTGAATACTATACAAAGCCCGATTCCCTCGCTCTCTGATAATATCTTCAAAATAGGTATCTAATTGCTTTCCTGTCACAAATTTTATATATGATTATTTTGTATTAAGTATAGCATACTCTATAATCCATATCTGCCTCTTACTGCATTAAAATTTTGTTCTCTCTCCGCGTCACTTAAAGCTCTATTATAGACTTTAATATTATACAATCTCCCTTGAAACCCTCCACCTATTGTAGCGGGTGCTGTGAGATTCCATGTTACTGTCCCCGTACTATTAGCTCCTGAGTCAAGTTGAGATATAGTGTTTTTAAATATTTGACGATTAGGAGTTTGAGATGTTCTTGTTCTCCATGCTACATGACGTATACCAGCTCCCAGATCACTATCATATGCATATTGTATTCTTTGACTTAGAGTACAACATCCTCCTACATCATAATAAATAACTCCACTAAATGGTAAATGTGTTAAGATACCCCTCGTATCAGCTCCAATACTAGGAGTTGCATCCCATCTAAAAAAAGCATTGTCTGTAGCAGATGTAACTTGTAAAATCACTTCAATATAATGCTCATTTGCTGTATTAAAGCTAAATGTATTAGAAGCAGGACCAGTAAAAGTTCCTCCCGTAACATTAAAATAACCTGCAAAATTCCATGATATATTAGACCCTATAGCATAATTTCTCCCTCCTCCACTCAAATCAAACCAAGTATTTCCACTCCCTGGATAACTTGCAGTATTCCCCGCATCTAGATGCAAGACTAATCCATTGGTAATAATTGGCGTTATATTAATAGCTATAACCTTTCTTTCTGCCAAATCAGCAGAAACTGCAACTCTATTATTAGTATTAATGAACACATTATATCCACTACTTGTCCCTGTTGCTTGAGTATCTCTAGGGATAGCAGCTATGTAGGTTGGGACTAATTCTCTCAAATCCACTCTTCCACTACAATTTGTAGCCCCTCCTACCTGTTCACTACCTGTATTACATATATACCCTGGGGTTGTACTTACGCTACTTGGATATGACCCTGTTGCTAAAAGATATTGTTCTAATGCTTTATATATTGTATTAATATCTGATTGTCTTACGGTATCTCGCGCTTGCGCTAATTGACGATTTGGATTTATTGCCACTAAAACAATTGCCGCTAATATACCTATTGCCGCTATCACCAATAATATCTCTAATAATGTAAATCCCTTTTGTTTATGATAAATCATATTGATATATTAGCTTTATTATATCATATATATCTATATTCATAAAAAATGAAGGAGCCCCCGCGTGAACGGGGGCTCTGGAATATGCAGTTTGTACCTAAGGCGTGATAGCCCTAGGTGGAGCTGGGCACGGTTGGGACTTCGTAGGTCCCACAGTCACGACGTCCACGACGCCACGGGCAGAGCGAGCGTTTGCTCCCGCCATAGAGTGCAGACCCCACGATGGAGGTCGACGGTTTGAAGAAGGAGGGTTTGTCGTGGTCTTTACCGTGTTTCAAGGAGTTAAGCTCCAAGAGGGACTCAAATATAATATCTCTTCTTTATTATTTTGTCAACACATATTAACTTTATTTGTCAAATCTTGACAAATAATTATTTCAGATGTCTATCGTATCAATAGTTATCCCTGCTTCTACCCATTTACGAATAGTTCCCATATAGGCAGAATCTCCTATCACCACTCCTCCAATAATCTGATTCTGGCTATTTATATTCACCTGTACATATCTATCTCCTTGCTCGATGACAATAGATTCCATCTCTGGGCCCAATCGACAACTTCCCACAAAGGCGATAGGGAGACTTGTTTTAGGACAATAGGCTGGGATCAGAGAAAAAGACTTCATCATATCAGGATGTACCATATTATATCCCGCAATCATCCCCTGTAGAGAAGCATTTGCCCATGTTCCTCCTCCCGTATAGCTATTATGAAGAATATCATAATACTCTGCGATATCCCCCGCTCCAAATATATCGGGGTTATCACTTACTAAATATTGATTTACCTTTAATCCACGATTGCATAGATGTTCTGGAAGAAAATCTTTATTGAGCTCAAGGCCAATTCCCACACACATAGCTTCGGTTGGAATTACTTCTCCCGATGTGAGAACAATTTCTGATATTGCTCCTTTGAACCAGATTAAGGTTCTTGCATATAAGGATAAGGGTGATTGGATCTTGGAACAGAAGTACAATATTGGTAAGAAAGGAAAGGCTCAGGAAACCGAATGATTTTGTAGGGAGTTCAACACTCCCTTTT
>JALQTA010000062.1 GCA_023264145.1 Minisyncoccota bacterium
AGGTAGTATACAGTTAATGAAATATGCTCCACTTGTTCTGATGATATGGATTGGATTTATTATTTCTGGGGTTATTCGCTATAAAATGCTGGATGTTCAGGTTTTTGTTTCACAAGTTATTATTATGTGGTCTATTATTATAGTGGGAGTTATTACATTTAGCAACACTTCTATTATTGCCTTAATAGTGGATATGGTCTTTTTAATCATATTTGGATTTCTAGGTGTTATTTTAATTAAATCCCTCCATCAGTCTGCACAAACAAAAAAGAAGCTGTATCAAAATAATCGTACATTACAACGATTTATTAAGGTCAAGGATAATTTTTTACGTATGACCACGCATCAGTTAAGAACTCCAGTTATTATTTTAGAGGAGTATACAAAATCAATTATACTTAAACTCAAGAATCAAAAAAAACTATATAATAAAGAAATTGATTATTTAGAAAAAATTGCTATAAATAATCATAGACTCAAAGAGGTAATGGAGGATTTAACATTAGCATATGCTATTGGGGGAAATCAATTTAATATTCGAGATATATTACCTCTTAATATTGTATCAATTATTGAGACTATTATTGAAGATTTACACATGAATCCAGAATACTCTCATATAGATATTCGTCTTGATAAAGCAAATCAACAGTATATTGCGCAAGGACAATTAAGATATATAGAGTTAGCCTTAAGAAAAATTATTGAAAATGCCTATATGTTTGCTCATCAAAAAATTGTTATACGATTAAGGTCTCACAAAGAATATATTAATATTACGGTAATAGATGATGGTATGGGTATTAATCAAGACGATATGCGTCATATCTTTACCCCTTTTACACGAGGATCTCAAGCATCTACATTGTATCCGAATGGATCGGGACTAGGACTATATTTAGCGCGTCATATTATTAGAGAACATAAAGGCAAGCTTGCAATGATAAGTCCAGCTTATCACGATAAGGGGGTTGAAGTAGATATAATATTACCTAAAACAATAGTATGATTCCTAATTCACAATATATTATTGAAGTATTATTTGGATCAACGGGAGCATTATTAAGTTTGGCTTTAGGAACTTTTTGTTTAGTATTATATAGTGGCCTATTACAGAAAAAGACTCAACATCAATATATTGGTTGGTTCTCAGTGGTTTTATTGATTACGGGGATATGGGCATTATTGGAGGTATGGAATGAGCAAAATTTTCTAGGAGGATATGAACTAGCGGCAACATATGGAGTTGGTACTTTACTTCCTCTCGCTTTTTATATATTCGTAAGATCATTAAATAATACATTAAAATGGGGGTGGGATATTCTTGGGTTTTTCGTGATTCAAATGATAGTTATTATTTTTCTTCTTACTCCAGAATATGGTATGGTGTCATATTCTGATGAGGGATCTCAGTTGAGATTAGGATCCTTTGCTCATTTAATCTTTGTTCTATATATGTTAGGAGTGAGTTTTATAGGTCTTACCTCTCTATATAAGCTGGTAAAATCTAATACGATTCATTATGCAAGAGGTATTTTTATTGCAATGTCAATCCCTTTTAGTATTGTTGCTATTAGTAATATTTTAATACCTTATTTCTTATTAGATAATAGTTATCATCGTATTGGTCCCTTCGGATTAGTATTTATGGCAGCTTATATTACCTATATTATTATCAAGCAGGAAGCTTTAAAGTTTCCGGTAATGTTATTTCAGTTGTATGCATTAGGTACTATCTTTATCACTGCGGTAAGTATTCATGTGGGGCTTTCATTTTTTGGAATTGTGGATATTTTGCAAATAGAAAAAGTTATTTTATTAAGTATTTTAGCAATCATTATCATTGTATTAATGAGGCAAACAATAAAAGGTATAGATGATGAGATTCTGGTTTCTAAAATTCATAAAAAACTGAAAGCATCGGTTAAGGAAAAAAATCAATTTATTCAAATATCTTCTCATCAATTAAGAACTCCGATCACAGCCATTAAAGGATATAGCTCTCTTTTAAAAGAAGTACATACGAATAAGCATGATGATATTGGTCATTATGTGATTCAAATGGATGCTATTATTCAGAACATGTCTACTATTATTGAAGATGTATTAAATGTAAATTCCTTAAATTCAGGGACATTTGGAGTTAGAATTGAAGATGATATTCACATTAAAGATCAGATACAGTCTATTATAGATAATAAATCGTTTTTATTTCAAAAATTAGGAATTGCGTATACCTATAAAGTTAAGGGTAGTAATTTTATTCTGAGAGGAGATGAAGTTAAAATAAGGGAAGTATTCAATAATGCAATTGATAATGCTTTACAGTATGGTAAAAAGCACATTGATATTACGTTGGAAAGTAATACAAAAGATATTATTGTTGAAATTAAAGATGATGGAATAGGTGTACTCCCCTCAGAGCAAAAAACATTGTTTAAAGCTTATCATCGCGGGAAGTATGCTCAGCAAATACGTCAGGATGGAACAGGGCTTGGGCTACATCTTATGAAGCTTATTGTAGAAGCTCATAAAGGAACGGTATCTCTCATAAGTAAGGGGAGAAACCAAGGAGCTTTATTAAAGATAAAAATCCCCAAATCTTTTCATAATCATAAATAGAAAATACATAGGTTTATAATATTGAGCATATACTCTTGACTAAATGATAATTATGGTTTAAAATGGTTTAGAGTATGTTTGACTCGTCAGTATTTTTATTCAGTTAAACAATAATAATTAAAGTATACTTCTATGGCAACCGAAAAGTATGAGCGAAATAAGCCCCATGTTAATGTAGGAACTATTGGTCACGTAGATCATGGTAAGACAACTTTGACTGCAGCTATCCTTAATGTTCTTAATTTAAGAGGAAATGTAGTTACTAAGAAGGCTGTTAATGAAATTGATGCGGCTCCTGAAGAGAAAGCTCGAGGTATTACTATTGCGGTAGCTCACGTTGAGTATGAATCTGATACTCGTCACTATGCACATATTGACTGTCCAGGGCATGCTGACTATATCAAGAATATGATCACCGGTGCTGCTCAAATGGATGGAGCTATTCTTGTAGTTTCTGCAGCAGATGGTCCTATGCCTCAAACTCGAGAGCATATTCTTCTTGCAAATCAAATTGGAGTACCTCAAATTGTAGTTTTCTTAAATAAAGTAGATCAAGTTGATGATCCTGAACTTATTGAGTTGGTAGAAGTAGAAGTTCGAGAATTATTAAGT
>JALQTA010000063.1 GCA_023264145.1 Minisyncoccota bacterium
TTATAATTTTTATTTAAAAACGATTTTTAATAATATATATGATATTAGTATAAAAAATAATATTGATAACCCAATCATTATTACCTGTGGGGGTAAGACAGATATGTTTAAACCCTATCATCGAACTGAAGCTGAGGAAATGATTCGATTTTTTACAGACTTTATACAAAACAGACCATTTTTGCAATCAATTACAAAAAATTGGACATTTATTCCAGAGAAAGAATCTCTCTCTACTCTAGAAAATCTTTTGAATAGTATAAAAATAGTTGAAAGTAAAGAAATAAACAAAGCTCAATTTTTTATTTTTTGTGAACAAACACGAGAAAATCGTATTAAAACTCTTGCTACACAGGTACTTCAGAATAATGATCATATTACGATAATTCCAATAGATTTTGACACCTCTCCCAATAGATATCTTGACCCTACATACTTGGTGAAAAAAGAAAATCTAGAGCTCAATCACTCTTTATGGGTATTACAAAGCCCTGAAAACTTACAAAAACATCACAAGATATTTGAAGAAAAAATGGAATACCTTAGAACAATACACAATAAAACAGATATGAATATTGTGAAAGAATGGTGGGATAAAAAATTAAAAGAATTAGATAATTAGTATAAAGAGATATTCTGATATTGAGACTATTAAAAAAATCCACCCCGCATGTTACGAGGTGGGGTGAAGGAGTTATAGATATTGTTACCCTCTATGTTACAGGGTCATGGGCATGCCTCTTGGCAACTGCAATTTTTGTATCGGAGTCAGCTGCTTCACTAGCCCAAGTGTTAAACTCTTCCTCTGATGGAGGCCTCATCATTTCTTCGACAGTTTGGCCTCTTTCGGCGGGGGTATGATCGCACAGATGGCGACCACAAACAGTACAAAGACTCATCCGAACACCTCACTTGTTGGTTTGATAATTGTCACGATTTAATTTCATGACAATACATATTATAACCCTAATGAATAGGAAGTCAATATGATATAATTAGGTATATAATTTTAAATTTATAGGATGCATACAGATTATATGGTAATAGGGCGGACACGAAATGCTGAGAATATTCAGCGTCTTGTAGATGGTATCAAGGCAAAAGGGTATAGTTGTTATAATTTTCTTGACATTCCCGCAACGCCTGATACGCCAGATTTATCTTGGGAAGAGCAAATGAATATTGCCGAATCGGATCCAGATTTTTGGAATTCTTCGTATTATCGTGAAACTTTTGAGAGAGATATGTCTGGACTCAAGAATGCCCACACAATTATAATGCTTCTTCCTGCTGGACTTGCTGCTCATATGGAATCTGGGGTTGCTTTTGGGCTCAACAAAAAGCTTATATTAATTGGTGAGGTCGAAAAGCCAGAAACTCTATATCTTATGTTTCATGAGAGATATTCTGGTATTTCAAGTTTTCTTGAAACTATTTAAAAAAAATCCACCTCGTGGGTTACGAGGTGGAGGGATCTGAGCATGGTTATTCTTCTGTGATGCGTATCTCATAGGAAGACGGAGAGGTATAGATGGTAATCTCTGGGGGATGAGAGGCAATCTTAGACCTATGTTGAGGATCTTGTAATATGGAAACCATATCTAATAAACGATCTATCTCTGTATTGCCAACCAAGTTCTGACAGGGGTTAGTTTTACCAACTGCCATATCTTTGATCCAGTTTATATGAAGATCTTGATTTCCCTCAAGCACTCTGATGAGTATATGCATAAAGAGAATTACTGATGCATAAGCATTAGAATTACCTGCTTTGACCCCTACAGAATGGAGTATTTTTGCCCTCCTTGTTCTTTTGTCGCGATGTAAGCTGTTCTATTCGGTAAACTAATGAAGAATGTATAGGCTCTTAATTGGCGTATATTAATAGATCTTCTCCAAGTTGGATTGCAATTCTCTAGAATATTTGTGATATCAGAAAGATCTGTGAGGGTATCAGAGTTAGGGCCCGCTATTACTGTGACTAGTTGACGTAGACTTTTAAATTTATCTTCTATAGTAGGAAGATCAGAGCAAGATTTTAATGCTGTCCAAACCCTGCCCCCACCATTAGCAAGATTTGTGATAAATTCGATTGAATAGCTTTTCATTTGTGAAAATGCAAGACAAAATTATATAATCACATATCAGTCACATAGTCAATATGATATACTATATATAATGTAAATTAACAATATATGAACTCTATCCCCGAATATATATCACAATTCCCAGAATCAACTCAAATTATTTTGAATAAACTCTATGTTTTGGTCAAGGCTCTAGCTCCAGAGTCTGAGGAGAGTATTTCTTATGCAATGCCGGCTTTCAAACTCCAGAATAAGCCCTTGATATATTTTGCAGGATATGAGCATCATATAGGCGTATATGCGACACCAAGTGCACACACTCATTTTGATAAACAATTATCTCGATATAAACAAGGAAAAGGTTCAGTACAATTTCCTCTGGATAAGCCCATTCCTTATGATTTGATTGAAAATATAATTCAATTTAAGATACAGGAGTTACAAAAGGGGCAAAAATAAAAAAAGTCTTATAATCAATTAAAGATATGCTATACTAAATATAAAGATAGTATACCTATATATGAAATACACCCCAGATCTTCTTCATCAAGTACTAACAGAGGGACATGAAGATAATCATATTGACTTTAAACAAGAGTTTAATTGGCATATATTTGATGAATATCGTAAAACAAAACTTGCCAAACATATTGCTGCTATATCCAATATGCCCGATGGGGGAATGCTCATATTTGGGGTATCAGATAATAAAGAAGTGACAGGTCTTAGTGCGGAAGATCTTGATAGTGTAGATAGAACCTGGATTGATCAATATATTAGTGGATATCTCGATCCCTTACCAACATATAGTATTAAAACGGTTACATATCAGGATAAGCAACTTCTTATCTTTGAGGTAGAAGAATTTGGAACCGTACCAACTCTGTGTACTCGAGATTATCCTGATGTCTTGAGAGCAGGAGGAGTATATCATCGCAAACATGCAAGCTCAATGCTTATACAAGATGCAGAAAGTATGCGTGCCCTCATAGACCGAGCCGTACGTAAAAGAAGAACTGAATTACTTGAATCAATAGAACAGATTTTAGAATAGATTCATAAAATCATATATATA
>JALQTA010000064.1 GCA_023264145.1 Minisyncoccota bacterium
AAGCTATATCTGAGGCTATCAAATATCGATTCCGCGCTTTACTTACAACCACCCTTTCTACTCTAGTAGGTATTCTCCCTCTTGCCTTTACTGATCCTTTCTGGGAGGGTCTTGCGTATGCTCTCGTATTCGGACTTGCATCAAGTACCCTATTGGTAATCTTTGCCTATCCTGTATTCTACGCAATGCTAGAACATAGCCGACGCTTTGTATGGAGAACAGTCTTCAAAAATAAGAAATTCAAATAATACTCGTATTATTTGATAGGAAAAGAGGGATGTCCAGATGGACATCCCTCTTTGGGTTATAGCTAATATCACGGTATTTCTTCTTGCCACTTCTTCCTCAAATCATCCATTGGGTCAATTACTTGATGAGCATAAGTCGTCGGTTCACGAATGAATCGGCCCAATCTCTTCGAATCAGGTTGTACTTGACGACGATGAAGCTGACGAGTACCTCTATATCCACAAGTAGAACAGCTTTCCGCAACTTCAACTGATCCAGGAACAAAAGATATATCTCTCAATGTATATTCCCCACAATGAGAGCATGTTCTGAGTTCAGCTGATGGAATAATGGGAAGGTCTGACACAAAAGAAAAAGGCGGATTGCAATCCCAAATATATCACCCCCTATAATAGCTGTCAATGTCTTATATGTATTTTTATCCCCAAATAGTCCAAATTTGAGTAATAATGACAACTGCTATCGTATGATATAGCAAATCAATCCAAAACATATTCCATCGTCTATTGATATAGACATAACTACTCAAAGTAGGTAATACATAAAAAGCATTAAATCCAATCCAAATAAGTAAATTAGAATTAGAGACATTGAGTACAATAACTGCAATAGCAGCACTCGTGAGAAGCCCATTAATAAAACTGATGGCAAATTGACTTATCATCGTTGATGGCTTGGTATTTTTAATTTCCTCTTCAGTAATACCTGCCGCTTTTGTCCATAGTTTAGAGAATGCCGAATAAATAATAGCCCCTAATGCAAAATAAACAACTCCTGAAACTAATAATAACCAATAATTCATATTATTATATTAATACTACATTTTTACTATAGCATATTATATTAAGTATGCAATTATTTTTCTTTTTTAGATTTTTTCCAAAAAACTCTATGCTCTATCTTTTCTGGAAGATAGCTTTTTATATCATATAATTCATATTCTTTCCCATAGCCTAAATCTTTCATCAAATCGGTAGGAGCATTACGTATATTGAGTGGTACTGCAAGATTACCTGATTGTTTTACCTCTCTTTGAGCCATCTTAATCCCATCATATACTCGTCTATCCTTCGGAGCTTGAGCGAGATACACAACTCCATGCGCCAGATTAATTGAAGCCTCTGGTAATCCTACTACTTCTACTGCTCGGAATACTTCATTTGCAATCACAAGAGCTGTGGGCAAAGCCATTCCAATATCCTCACTAGCAAATATAATCATTCTACGAGCAATAAATTTGGGATCTTCGCCCCCTTCTAGCATACGAGCTAAATAATATAAGGCTGCGTCCACTTGGCTGGCTCTCATACTTTTTATAAACGCACTAATGACATCATAATGCTCCTCCCCTGCCCTATCATATCTAAGATTGGTATCCTTGAGTACATGTTTAATGGTATCAATACTGATTTCATCAGGATACATTTCGGATACTCTCTCATAAATACCCAGAGCCTTGCGAGCATCTCCGTTGGCATATTGAGCGATATAGTGTGAGACTGCTGTGTCCACGAGTCCGGCTTGTGTTAAAATAGCTTGTATTTCCTCTTCTGTGAGTGACGTTAAGGTATAGATAATACATCGAGATTGAAGAGCTGAAATAATTTCAAAACTTGGATTCTCAGTTGTCGCTCCAATAAGTATCAAGGTACCGTCTTCGACAAAAGGAAGAAGATAATCTTGCTGAGCTTTATTGAATCGATGTATCTCATCCAGGAATAAAATCTTTTGCTGTTCCGTATTATCTTTGATAATTGCTTCTATATCTTTTTTACCTGCTCTTACCGCTGAGACTTCATAGAGTTTTCCATCAATAGCATTACTGTATATACGCGCTAAGGTAGTTTTCCCTACTCCAGGAGGACCCCACAAAATGAAGGATTGTGGTAATTGCTGTGTAATACACATATAGAGAGGTTTCCCTTCTCCTACAAGGTGTTTTTGCCCTATAAAGCTATCTAGGCTCATAGGTCTTATGCTATCTGCAAGTGGCATAGAAATGATTATATTAATACTTACAGTATAGCATATCTTCTATTATTATCTTCCCTTGGGAGGGGTGACAAAGTAACGGTATACCCTTGTACTAAAAAACCTGAGTTTTTATTCTCAGGATTTTTAGATTTATAGATTGACACTATTATTTCGCTGTTCTCTTAGCAATAATATCTTGTTGTACATTGCTAGGAACCGGCTGATAGTCATTGAATTCCATTACTGCATTTCCTCGTCCTTGTGTCATAGATCGAAGAGTGGTTACATATCCGAACATTGAAGAGAGAGGAACTTTTGCTGATACAACTTTAAGTCCACCTGTTCTATCATTCATTTCTTCAATAAGTCCTCGTCGTGAATTCAAGTCTCCTACCACATCTCCCATATACTGTTCTGGGATTGTTACCTCAACGGCCATAATAGGCTCAAGGATAATAGGATTTGCTTTCTTGATAGCGGCTGAGAGTGCCATGGATCCCGCAATTTTGAAGGCTGATTCAGAGGAGTCAACATCATGATATGATCCATCATATACGGTAGCCTTGATATTAATCAGTGGATATCCTGCAATAACTCCACGATCGATAGATTCTTTTACTCCCTTTTCAATAGCAGGAACATATTCTGATGGAATAGCACCTCCCTTGATTTCATTAGCAAAGATATAATGCTGAGGTTTTTTAGGATCAATTTCAACTTCTTCTGGATCAAAGGCTTCAACTCGAAGATATACATCTCCATATTGTCCTTTTCCTCCTGATTGTTTAATATACTTCCCTTGTGCTTCAGCAGAACTTTGAATCGTTTCTTTATAGGCTACTTGTGGTTGTCCT
>JALQTA010000065.1 GCA_023264145.1 Minisyncoccota bacterium
TTATACATTGATTGATTATTTTTTAGAATCAGACTCTGAATTTCTCACCTTAGTAGATGAATCCCATATAACCCTTCCTCAAATTCGAGGGATGCATAATGGAGATGCTGCCCGTAAACGAAATTTAATTGATTTTGGGTTTAGACTCCCTTCCGCAGCAGATAATCGACCTCTCAAGTTTTATGAATTTGAAGCCAAAGTACCGCATACTATTTATGTTTCAGCAACTCCTGGAGAATACGAATTAGCACATTCTAGTAATAATACTATTCACTCCATTCCTGAACTTCAAAATCTCAAACAACTTCCCGAGGGTATTGCTGAGCAAATTATTCGTCCTACTGGACTTTTAGAACCTATTATCGAAATACGGCCTACCGATAATCAAATTCATGATGTAGTAGAGGAAATTAAACTCACCATACCAAAAGATGAGAGAGTATTAATTCTCACCCTCACCAAGCGTATGGCAGAAGATATCAGTGATTATCTTAAGGAAAGAGATATTAAAACTGAATATCTTCACTCTGATATTGACACCTTAGACCGTCCAGAAATACTCAAAAAGCTTCGACAAGGGGAATTTGATGTACTAGTTGGAATTAACTTACTCCGAGAAGGGTTAGACTTACCTGAGGTTTCATTAGTCGCTATTCTCGATGCTGATAAAGAAGGATTTTTACGAAATGAGACTTCATTAATCCAAACTATAGGAAGAGCAGCTCGCCATCAAAGTGGAAAAGTAATTCTTTATGCTAATAAAATCACTCAATCTATTGATAGAGCTATCAAAGAAACCGATAGAAGAAGAGAGATTCAACAAGCCTATAATATTGCTCATAATATCACTCCTCAGGGTATTAAAAAAGATATTCGGTCTAGTATTATTAAAGATGTAAAAAAAGAGTTACAAGAGCAAAAAATTGCCTCTTTAGATATTTCAGAACGTGAGTTTATGATTGAAGAACTCACAAAACAAATGAATAAAGCTGCTCAAGAATTAGACTTTGAAAGAGCAAAAGATTTAAGAGATGAAATCGCTCTGATTAAAGGCTTAGAAGAATAAACTTACCATCCCGATAAAGAACATCGTAATCATAATAATTCCCACCCATTTTACATGCCCCAAACTATAGGCTGGTGGAATTTTACCAATTCTTTTTGAACGCCAAAAAGTGAGTACAATCAAAATCGATAATATACTCACCCCTATTCCTCCTGCATAATTAAGCACTGAATTAAAGCTGGCTCCATTCACTAACACCAATCCCATCGGTGGTAAAAAAGTTGCAATAGTAGCAGTATGACGATGAATTTTCCCTAAAGACATATAGGATTCAATCAGAGACCTTCCTAACATAATAAATGATGTAGAGATTGCAAGTAAGGCAAAAATATTAATAATCACTAATGCCTGCCCTCCTAACTTTTGACCTAAAGATACCGTAGCAACGGGAGTAATATCCACTCCACTTACTCCAATCACAAGAGTGACAAATAAGCTATATAAAAATAATGGTATCAAAAATCCTAATTTGATCACGGATTTCATATATACCACCTGCTTTCCTAATAACTTTTTAATATAGGGAATCGCAATCAATCCTGAATATGCAAATAAAATAACTCCATACGGTGAAAAGCTTGCGGATAAAGACCGAAATGGAACTAATTGAAATTGAGTCCAGTCAATACCATTGATTGATAAAGCTTTCAGCCATAAGGTTACAATAATAAGAATCATTCCAATTCCAAAGACTAATTCCCATTTACTCACTACCTTTAAACCTCTTAGAGCTAAATATCCTCCTATAATAAAAAATATCATAGATCCGGTATATGATGGCAATACCGTCACACTAGAGATAATATCTCCTGCAGCACGAATATAGGCAGTTAATGCCCCGTATATAATAATAAAAAGGGAACCTAGAGCAATTAAATGCCCCTTTTTACCTAAGTATTTATGAATCAGCTCTGGCACATCGAGAAATCCTCTTGTACGAAGACTAATTTCTCCGAGCATAAGATGCAAAAACATCATAACAATACCAAGAATAATAATATATAAAATTCCCAACCAATATCCCGCCTCATACACAGCATACGGAATAGCTAAAATACCAGCACCAATAATGGTCCCGGACAATAGGGCAGTTGCTCGAATAAAGATATATTGTTTTTTTGATATTGACATTAATGTACTTGTTTATCTTATTATATCATATTATGGAAGATAACAATACACCTCAATATGGGGGTGATTTTTGAGATATTGAAAGGGAAATTGAGATATTGAATTATCTTGTTCTAAATAAGTCATCAGATATTCATATTTTTCTTTACCTGATATCACTACCACAATATGATTTGTTTTATGAATATATTCCGGACTTAAACTTAATCTTTGAGTAGTAAGATACGTATCAGGAGCCTCCGTGATAAGGGTTTTGGTATTATTTATATGATTCCAATACTCTCCTCCTGGGAATAACGAGGCAAAATGACCATCTAACCCCATCCCCAAGACCATAACATCAATACTATCTGGCAACTCCTCTTCTACCTTTTGCTGCATACTATATATATCCCGATTATATTCAAAGTATATTGTCTTATAAAAGGAAATTTTCTCTAAACTCGATGCAATATTATTCCAATTTGATTCTGGTGATTGAACGGGTACAAATCGCTCATCAACCTCTATCAAGGTAACGTTTGACCAATCTATTTCATAGTTTGATAAAGATGAATAAATAGGGAAAGGAGTAGACCCTCCGGATACCGCCAAACTTACTGGGTCATTTGTCTGCAGATTAAGAGATAGGTTATCAACAATCCCCTTTGCACTTGCTTGCACCCACTCTTCTTGATGAGTAAATAATTGTATATTCATATGATGTAGTATATCACAAAATAATACCTAATATATGATATACTATATATATTA
>JALQTA010000066.1 GCA_023264145.1 Minisyncoccota bacterium
AGAAATCTTGGTAACCGTCACGACCAGTTACGGATTCGTGATGTAAACGAACCCATTCCATTACGGCTTGTGCGCCACTTGGCACGATTGGATCATACAGTTCCATTGTCATTGATTGCCAAACACTCTTGCCTTTATAAAAAGTACGAATATTTATATGGTCAAGTGATTGTGCGTTTTGTTGTAACTTTGGTCTGTCTGTCTTCTTGATGATGAAAGAAGGAATACCATCGGCGTACAAGATGAACCTGTTTTTAACTTTTGGTTCAAATGCCGTTGAAAAAATTTCGTTTGGATTTAGTAGTTCTGCCATAAATTATACCTTATTATGTTCTTAGATATAAATATTACACAAATTGATTTTATACAAAGTTTTTTATATTTTAGACAATTCTTTGTCTGTTAATTGCGTAACTGTATCTCTTAGTTTGTTTATATACCCAGTTGATCTTAAAAGTTTGAAAACTAGATTTTCAGTGCTATACTCTCCGCTTTTGTCCAACCCAGATTGACGCATGTCATATAGGCGTTTAATTAACTTCTTTATCTTATCTATATCTGAATCTTTAATAGCGGTTTCTATTGAATGCACTAATTGTTTATACTTCTTCTTTATAGCATCTTTATCAACCTTAATATCTTCATGTTTCGGTTTCTTTACCCAGTGGTTTTTCATTAAACTATATACAGATTGGCTTTTGTTAACTTCGTTAACATCTTGAATATAAACTTCCACTGGGTGGTTACCTATCTTAATATCATGTGATTGGTTCCACTTACTTTTCAAACCGTCAACATAATTCTTAACCAATTCTTCGTCCTCTCCTATTTTAGAAAAATCCACAACCAAATGCAAATCAATATCGCTTGTAGGTGTCCAGTTGTATCCAGCCGTACTGCCCAAGAAATAAACATCCTCCAGAGGCACAGTCAATTCACTGTCTTTATAGAAAGCGTCAGCTACATTCATAAGAGAATTAAGCACTTCAGGTCTCAAATTATCTTCGGTTGCCCATATAGAAGGATTCAATATACTATTATAAATTCTATGCTTTTCTTTAATACCAGTTAATTCTTTTAGTTGATTGATCGTATCAATAGAATTTGTATGAAGTATCGCTTTACCACCCGCATTGATAAATTCATTAACAACATCCTCACGGTCATCTATCAATACACTATTTGATGTAGCAAACTTAGCTTTATCTTCTCTATTAGGCACTAGATTTGCTTTAAATTTAATATCTTTATCAGTTAACCACTCTTCTTTGCCTATCTTCGATTTATTATCAGGCGCATGACTTAATATTTCTACATCAGGAAAACCTTTAACAAAATTATATAACAATTTACCATCCTTCATCCAAGGCATATTAGCATAATAACCAGGACTATTTTTATTTACTAACTTATAACGATTCTTTTTGCCATATAAATTATCATAAGTATCTACAGGTATTCCTCCGCTATAGCGCTTGAATTGTGCTTCCCAGTCGCTAAGCACACCATCCATATCCACATATATTTTGTAATTATTACTGATCATTTATAATAAATATAAGCATTTACAAGCACTATACTATATAACTTATAATAAGCATTTTATATTATAAGCACGTAATGCGCTTAATATGCTTATACTTTATATAATACAAGAAGTCAAGTTATAATAACAAAAATTTATTTAATATTATTCAACGATTCAGCGGTTACCGTAGCTACTACACTTGAATGTATACGTCTATTTAGTTCATTTCTTATCAAATTCAGATTATTTTCTTGAATTTTAATATTTTCGTGTATATCAAAAGCGATGGCTTTCAGTTCGATATCAGTATATTCGAATAAAGGTTTTGATGTTATTAAATTTGATTCCATATTATCAAATATATAGATCGATCACTTTTGTCAAATTATTTAAAAAAAATTGTTTGCTATAAATTTTAGCAGACTCGGATGCTTTTCTACCTTTATCAACAACAATCTCTCTATTATTATAACAATAGAACATTTTTTTAATCATGTCTTCCTCCTTAAAATCAGACCATTTACCGCCATAATCACCCCAACAAAATTTACTATACACTTCATCGTAATTTACTTCAAATGCAATTTCATTATTGACAAATTCACACAGTCCACCATAATGTGTATATATGATAGGACGGCCACAACACAAGCTTTCTTGTTGCATCATGCCCCATCCTTCACATGTAGCTCCACTAACATACACATCCAAACCATGATACCAATCTCTCAATTGTTCTTTTGTATATTTTATACTAATATATTTAAGTCTTGAATCGATTATTTTATCATTTAAAGGTTTGCATGTTTTTATTTGCAATTCAACATCTTTCATGCCGGAAAAAGCTTTAATAAAACATTTAATTATTTTATTTAAATTCTTACGAGGATCTTCATTTGATATACCAAACACAAATTTATCAGTATGTAAATGATCCCGGTAAACATATATATCCGTATCACAAAACAAAGGTACCACGCTTATATTGGTGTTTAATCCTTGATTTAAAAGATTATATCTATTATACTCATTCGGCACAATTATGTGATTAAACTTATTTAGTATCTCAATAATTAAATCATTGATCCTAGTACTTTCCCACATAGTAAGCAAAACTCTGGGTCTGTCAAAACTCATATGAGTCAAAACATTTTGTAAAGAAACATCATTGGACAACGATAATACCGATAAATCTAACAAATTTGAATCAAACAAATGTGGTTTATTAAACAAAGGAAGATATTTTTCTGATATCTCACTATACGTTCTTGGAATAACATCATATCCAAAGCCGTTCAAATCAGAAATTAATACGTCTAATATTTCACCATATCCAGACGAAAAATTAT
>JALQTA010000067.1 GCA_023264145.1 Minisyncoccota bacterium
TAAAAATAGAAATGTTCCGACAGGCTTATTACGTGATTTTACATCTAATTTAGACCTTTTCAAGGCATTTACCAATGCAGTAAGTCCTTCTGGTTGTCCTTTGATTTCACTTTGCAATTTAGCCTCCAATGATAATAAGGTATCTTTCTCACTATTTTGTAATTCATTAATATTCATATTGGTCCGCTCTGATACCACTTTACGAATATGATGTTCCAAAACAAATGGACTACCTTCAATATTCGCCTGATTAACAGCATCCATAAGGATATCTACTGCTTTTCCCGGCATTCCTCCCTTACTAATATATCTCTCTGAAAACCCCATAACAGCTCTTAATGACTGATAGGTAATATATCGATGATATATATTGGTAAGCTCAAAAGACCTCATCATCAATACATTCATTGTATCTTCTCCAGATGCATCTTCTACCGGAATTGCCTCAAAGAGATTATCAATGATAGGAAAACTTTTGACTCCACTATGATATCCTTCAGGATTATCTATCCCAATTACATTAATCCGATTAGAATTAAGGAATTTAACAATAATATTGCGAATACTATCATCAGAAGAGATAAATAATTCAGCAATATTTTCAATAACGAGAATAATATTCCCTGAATTTTCTGCATAATTAAGAGCATTAAGTAAAAACTGTGGAGCATCTGGGGTACCTGATAATAAATCGGTTGTTTGTAATTTTAATACTCTACTTAAATTATCATTATGTTCTAATTGATATTTTCGTATTGTAAATGCTACGTTTTCAACTAATGACTTTTTTCCCACACCTACATTTCCTAAAAGGAGAATATTATGTCTACTGGATTTTGACAAAGCAGTCAGCATTCTGCGTAAAACATCTTGATGAATAATAACTCGATGAGGATCTCGATATATAATACTTGCTGAAATATCTTGAGTAATTCTATCTAAATCATTTGTATATCCAATAGTCCAGGATCGTCCTAAAGAACCAAAGCTTTTTTCCATTCCTTCGGGACTCCATGGAGATATTTGAACAGTATTATGATGATACAATGATTCCCATGAAATAATTTTCATAAAATCGTCTGAAGATAAATCTAGTTGATTAAGGAGTGTTTTAAATATTCCTTCTTGCTCAAATAATACATACATAATAATATGAGCTCCAATTCTATATTCCTCCCATGAATCCTTGACATAATGAATTCGAGCTAATAATTCTTCTATAGGGGGTAAATTCTGATCCATATCCAAACCAAGATCCTTTAATTTAGTATAAAAAACATTGGGCTCAATCCCCATATAAAACAAAATGGTTTTACCTCTGACACTTTGTGATACTGCATGAACTAAATGTTCATATGTTAATGCTTTAGGAAAATATTTTACTAAATGCTGAGCAATATCATAATCAAGTATTTCAGCATAATTATTACCGAGCAGAAAAGCATCTTTATCAGATCTTAATTTAAAGACAATAAATATATATGCTACGACGTACACATATATGCTGGTTCCAATCAAAATAATACCTAAACTATAGTTTCCACTTATATATATTATAAAAACAACAATAACCAGAAATAACATCCATAGAGTATAACTGACCCAGTTAAATAAAAATGTTGCTACAATATTACTCAGAAATGTCCTTGTATGATAAATAGAATAAAAATATTTCATATTATAAAAAACTATTAACAATAAGTACAAAGAACAGTACCGGGTAAGTCACCCATATAAGTGAGACTATGCATCCTATTATTATCACAAGCGCTGTAATAATAAGCCCTAAGAAAATGGTAAATATACGGACAAAGGCTCCTACTAATCGAGAAACACTATTAGATGTCCACACCTCAAATATTCTCTTAAGATCAAATCCTTTGCTCGGATAAGCATATAATTGATTTTTCCATGGAGCAAATAATGTTTTGAGTAAAAAAATAAAAGAATAGATGCGACTCAATACTAATACATATTGATATATTTTTCGTATCATACGATAAGGCATCTCAACCCAATACCATCGGATAAATAATCCTATTAACTTTGCATTATACTCTGCTGTTTCAATAATCATATTATTTCTGTGTCAAATTAACTTGAGAAAAGGTCGCATTGAGATTAATAATTAATGTTGATAAAGGAGCATCGTCAGAAGAAGATTTTACTAAGCTTTCATAGATTCTTGATTCTTGTGGTCTTTTAGCAAGTCCCACGATATTACTTATGGTAAAGGTATTCGAGGTAGATAAAAGAACATTAATTCCTTGAGGAATAGTGATATCGACTACACTTGCCATCATCGTAAGATTTAATACACTTTCAGACTCTATTCTTCCTACTTGAATTGATGCCCGAGAACCCGTTAATGACAAGTCTAGAGATTGTAGATGATAACGCTTCCAGATGACATTGTAATGTCGGTTATTTGACTACCCTCTGGTACGACTATATAAGCTCCAGCCTTGATTGTTACACTGTCAAGACCGTATGACGAAAGTGAATCAACCCCATCAACCTTGAATGTCGTAAGATCAGTATCTTCCTGAGCAACGAAACAATAAGCTGAAAGACCAGTAAAATTACCAGTACCAGTAAGGTTCTTACACCCGTTACCGACAACCTTTCTCAGTTTATCAAGAGACTCACCTTCGTGAACACTTAGTTTTCCCATTTTTATTAGATTTTATTCAGTGATGATGACAGGATCACTGTCCCTGTCTTAGATTTCTTGTCTTCAAGTATCTGCTGAACTTCAGCCTCGATAGCATCAACATCAACCTCTGCACGTATCCACGCTTTCACATCTTCCTCCTTCAGCTCATTGAACGGAATGAAGT
>JALQTA010000068.1 GCA_023264145.1 Minisyncoccota bacterium
GGTAATAAATCCTACTGGATCACCACCACTCTCTGGAGAAATTAACCAGAAGTCAGGAGCATATTCTTCAATTGGTTTACCACCCAATTCAAGACCAACTAATTGAAGTTTATATGGTTTTTTACCTTCTTTTAGTTCTTTACCCATTTTTTCAAGTGCTGCTTTTCCAACATAGTCACCTTTTTTATTCCATTCACCTTTTCCAGATAATGAAACTTGATAACCTAAGTTACATTGGAAAGGATTATGTTGGTTGTCCATATCTTGACCCCAAGATAGAATTCCGGCTTGAATTCTTCTGTGGTGAGCTGGAGCTATAACCATTAAACTATGTTTTTTTCCAGCTTCAAGAACTGCATTCCACATATCCTCAGCGTACAAAGTTGAGTCTCTCAAATAGATTTCATAACCCGCTTCACCAGAGAAACCTGACTGAGAAATAATAACATCTCTTCCACCAACTTTAGCTGCTGCTAAACCATAGAATGGCATATTATCAAAATCAACTTGATCACCACATAGATCTTTCATTAATGCTTTAGATTTAGGACCCTGAATTTGAACAGGACTGACATCTATTTCATCAATATGGACGTCAAATCTTCCATCGGCATTTACACCCTGTAAGTAAAGTCCAATATCACTATCTGATAAACTAAACCAAAATTCATCTTTAGAAATTCTAAGTAGAATTGGATCATTTAAAACTCCACCATAAGCGTTACATAAAATTACATAACGAGCTCTCATAGGAGAAATTTTTGTAGCATCTCTTGTGATTACATAGTCTACAAATTTTTCAGCATCAGGACCTTTAACTTGAATTTGTCTTTCAACTGCTACGTTCCACATCGTAACATGGTTTACAATTGCATCATACTCAACCATTGCTCCACCATCTTCAGGTTTTACATATCCTCTTGGATGATAAATACGATTATATATAGTCGCTCTCCAACAACCTGCTTTCATTGACAAATGCCAATAAGGCGATTTTCTTACCCTTGTTGATATTAGTAACTCTACTTTTGTAGGTCCGCTTTGTCTTAAATTATACGGTACCTTTCTGTCAGACTGATCGACTGACGTAACATGTCTTACTTTATCATAATCAAAATTATTCGACATATTTGTTCTCCTTCAACCACTTGTTAGTTTCCTTCAAGCCGCCGAATGTATAAATGTGGAAGTTATCAGTATGCGATTTAACTTTCCCAATTAAATCATTAGGGTCTTTAGGTTTCAATAAATCTAACGCCTTACTAAAATTAGATTTAAGAAAGTTTAAGGAATTTTTTGCCCCTACAATATTAGCAAATTTTATTAAGCTAGATATTTTTAAAGGCCCAGTAATTCCAACATGTACTGGCACGCTTTGTTTAGAAATAAAATCTATAATAGGCTGAGGATCAAGTAACCACTGGGTTACAATATAATCAGCATAAGGCTTTTTATCTATCATAGCTTTTTCTAAATCTGTATCGGATATATCTGGACTTCCTTCAGGATGTCCTGCTATCCCAATTTTCATTTTTTCAAAATAACCTGTTTCTAAAAGTTGAATAGAGCTATCAAATTTTCCAACTGGGTCTCTGCCACCCCCAATAATTAAAGCTTGCTTAACTCCACCATCTTTACATTTATTGACATAATCTTTTAATTCTTGTTCATTATTCATTGATCTTGCAGGGAAGTGTGGGACTGGGTTGAATCCTTTTTTAACAAGTTCTAAAGCTTTATCTGCAGTCTCTTTATAATCCCCTCCAGGAAGCATAGTAACATAAACATCACTTAATGCTGGCAGGGTTTCAATATCTGAGTGAGGACCTATCTCAATAGAAAAATTCATTTTTTTTCGATCATTATCTTTTTTGAAAATTCTGTCAAAGAAATTCACTCAGGACGCAAGTTTGAGCATCCCGATAGTAGGAAGTGGGTCACCAGAAGGTGTAGTAGAGGCTCGTCAATATAGTTTGTACATTGATTCAACAGGATCATCTGGATCAATAGAGTACAGGAAGATGCAACCAGATATAGGCGGTGATGTGACTCAAGGATGGGTGGCTGTGTGATTTCAGAGACTAAAGACTCTGAGTTAATTAAACAAATCGCCACTATGCCAGAGCTTTGGAAGACCGTAGCTGAAGACGGCATAAACCCAGAGACATGGAGTCCAGACCTAACGGAAGGTTGGCTAATAGTCTCAGATGAAGAAGGGTTTGTAGGTTTGTATAACGTCCATCCTAATAACGGTGCGACTTTACAAATACATCCTATGATACCTCCAGAGACTAGAGGTAAAAGAGCCTACAAGTCAGCAAAACAGGTGTTGGAGTGGATATTTGGTAATACGCAGTATCATAAAGTAGTGTGCCAAATACCTGTAATCTATAGAAATGTAAAGTTATTTGCGATGAAGGCAGGAATGAAAGAAGAAGGCTTAAACCGCAAAAGTTACTTAAAAAATGGTAAAATACACGATCAATGGCATCTAGGTATTGCCAAACAGGAATTTGAATTATGAGCAGCGTTGTAGACCGACTTTTCGGTGGCACAGATACTTACGGCATGGATGTTGCAGCAGAGAATCGCCGCAGCGCCGAAGAATTTATCAAGCAGCAAACAGCACAAGGTCGTCAAGACGTTTTAAGTGCTTATGATCCTACCGCACAAGCCTTACAGCAAGGCTATCAGCGTGGGCTAGATATTTACTCTCATGCTGTTCCTCAGCAGTTAGCTGCATTGAG
>JALQTA010000069.1 GCA_023264145.1 Minisyncoccota bacterium
AAGAGAATTGATACAAACACACTAACAACATTAGAAGACCTCCTTCAATACCAAGAAACGGCATATCGAAACTCTCCATACGAATATTATGCTGATGAATTTGCGGCAACCTTTCTTAGAGAGCATGCTAATCAGTTACAGATATCTGAACTAGAGAGTTCCCAACAGATATGAGATATCTATCAGGCAAGGAAGAGGAAGAAGCAAAAAAGTATATGCATTACACCGCTGAGCTTGCAAAGTCAGCAAGGTGTGAGCGGAGTAAATGTGGTTCTATTATAGTTGCCAACGATATTATTATCGGTGAAGGAATCAATAGTCCAGCACATAATCAAGAGAATCAAAGACGCTGTACTCATGATAAAGATTCCTATCACCGCAAAGTAACAGATAAAACCTGCTGTATCCATGCAGAGCAAAGAGCTATTATGGATGCATTAGCACGGAATGCGGACAAGATAATAGGATCAAGATTATATTTTATGCGATTAGATGAAGAGGACAAGCTTACCCGAGCGGGGAATCCCTATTGTACAATATGTAGCAAAATGTCCCTCGATGTAGGGATACAAGAATTTGTCCTCTGGCATGAAGATGGAATCTGTGTATATGACACCGATGAATACAATCTCTTATCTTATCAGTATAGTGGCTAAATAATAGGATAAAGTTCTTGGCTTAGAGATATGTGATTTTAGCCTATATATAACATTAATATATAGATCATATACACACATAATAGTAATATCAAAAAAATATGATATATTAAAATGAGTAGAAGTAATACTATTCACCATGAGTAATAAGCATAATGATTCTTCGATAATAGAAAAAGAGACTACAACTTCATCAACACATTCTCCAAGAAAACATGAAAAAACCTTTAATTTGTTATTAGGGATATTCGCTATATTTGGAGTTGCTATTTTAGGGTATCAAGTATGGAGTGATATCAATACAGAATCGTCTATACTTGTTGGTCCTATTGTGACCAAAGAAGAAGCTATTACCCGTTCAGAAGATTTTTTACGGGAGAATAACTTTAATATAGATGGATATACGTCTAGTATTTCTGTTTCCTCAGATGATAATGCGGACTCCTTTTTACAAAGAAATCTGAGTAAAGAAGAAGCTCTTACTTATGTAAAAGATAATAAGATTTCCACTTCATTTTATGATGTAAGATTCTTTAAGGACTCTGAGATTAATGAATTCCTCCTATCTATAGATATCAAATCAGGTGAAATTGTATACTTCAGTAATACCATCCCAGAAAATGAAGAAAGAGCATCATTAGATAAAGAGGCTGCTCGGACAGTAGTTGATACCTTCTTTGCTGATACCAAATATCAACTTACTGATTTTGAAGAAAGAGATTATTCAACTGATAAAGTACAAGATCGGGTTGATCATACCTTTTCATTCAAATTAGCAAATTCAGCCATATCCTCTCAATATGGTGAAGCCTATCCATTAATTCAAGTAGCAGTATTAGGAGATAAAATCGGATCATTTAGTTACTATCTTTTTGTACCTGAAGAGTTTGACAGAGAAATTACACAACAATTATCTGTGGGATCACTATTAACTCTTTTATCAGGACTAGCCTCAGTATTTATGCTGATTTTAGCTCTAGTATATTTAGTTAAAGCTTTCAATAACAAAAAAGCCTCTTGGAAAGTATATGCATTTTTAAGTGGTATTACATTTATTATTTTGAGCTTAGGAGCTATCAATGACTATCCTTTATTAAAAAGTCTCTATACTACAGATATGCCTTTTGGCGTGAGTATGGGAATACTCCTGATTATGACAATTATTGGAGTAATCTTTATTTCAGCTGTGATTTTCATTAGTGGAGTTGCAGGAGACTATGTAACTAAATCAATATGGCCAAATTCATTCAAAGCTTCTTTTGAAAGGTTTCCTGTATCAGTATTGAGAGGATATGTAGTTGCTTTTGCTACCTTAGCAGTTACTCAAGTTATTTATCTGATTGGAGAGCAATATTTTGGAGTGTGGTCGTTACCTATGACATTAGAAAGTTACTCCTTTTTATTAAGTATATCTCCATTCCTTAGTGTTTTCAGTATAGTATTTTTGGCAGCATTTTCAGAAGAAATTTTATACCGCCTCTTTGGAGTATCAATATTCAAAAAATACTTTAAATCAACCTTTCTTGCCATCGCGGTATCTGCATTAATCTGGGCTATTGCACATTCTAATTATCCAGTATTCCCAGTATATTTTAGAGGTATTGAGTTACTTATTGGTGGAATAATATGGGGATACTTTTTCCTAAGATATGACATCACAACTCTGATATCAGCTCATTATGTCTATAATGCTGTATTATTCAGTATTTCTATGATAGTACTTGGAATTCCATCTTTGACATTCTCAGCAATTATTCTATTCATTTTACCAATACTTCTGATTCCTATCCATAAATTCATTACCTCACGTATTGATAGATAAGGTGTAGTAAGAGTTTTGGAGTCTACATATAACAGGTATGAATATAAAGGCTACTACTTATGACATCTATTGAAACCTTTACCCCCACAAGTCGACAAGAATGGCGACAATGGTTACAAGAACATCATAGAAGCACAGAATCTGTATGGCTCATATATTACAAAAAACAATCCAATAAACCCAGTATTAGCTATAGTGATGCAGTAGATGAAGCCTTATGCTTTGGATGGATAGATAGTAAAGTCAAATCCATAGATCAAGATAG
>JALQTA010000006.1 GCA_023264145.1 Minisyncoccota bacterium
CATTCATGGCTTTATCTGGATTCACAATTGCAGGAGTTAATAAATGAGGAATACCATTATAGGTAGAAAGTTCAACTCTTTTAGGATCAATAAAGATAAATTTTAATTTTGCTGGTGGATTTTTATAGAGCATACTGAGAATCATTGCATTCAATCCCATAGATTTTCCTGCTCCTGTAGCTCCTGCAATTAAAAGATGAGGCATTTTTTCTAAAGGAAAGACAATAACCTTATTCATCACATCTCTCCCCAAAGCTAAAGGTAGATGAAAGTCATTTTGATTAAATTCTGGAGATTCAAACATTTCTCGAATTCTTACTGTTGCTCTTTTTTTATTAGGGGTTTCTACTCCAACATAAGACATCCCTGGAATAGGAGCTTCGATACGAATTGCTTGAGCTGCAAGAGCCAAAGCCATATCACTTTGTAATGCCGTAATACGAGATAATTTAATTCCATTTGAAGGTCTTAACATAAATCGAGTAACTGATGGACCAATATCAATTTTTCCCATTTCTACATCAATTCCAAATGTTGATAATGTGCTCTTAATAATTTCTGAGTTCTTTTTGGTGTCCCCACTTTGAGGAACATCATCAGACTTTCCTTTTTCTAATAAATCTAAGGTAGGTAAGCTAAAGTTACTCTCTTTCATCCAATCTGGAGTCTTCGGGGTCACCATTACATTTGAGGACTTAGTTTCAGGTTGTCCTTTCTCTTCTTCATCATTATCCTGATTAAAGAGTCGACTTGGTGATGGGGCAGTATTTCCGTCAGTAGCGATGGGTTCAACTTTATGCACAGTAGCGGTATTAGAATTAGAGTTTCCAGAAAAGAATACTTCTTTTATCCAATCCAATACCCCATCTAAATGAATTGCCTGATTCATTGCTACAATTCCTGCAGTAATAACTCCCGTTAATAATGCTACTAAACTACCCCAATATCCAAATAAATATTGTGTTGCTTGGCTGATATAGTGACCTATCATACCGGTACCTAATCCCTTTTTTGCAGAAGAAAGAGACTCTGCAATATCAGGGAATTGAAGTAAGTGAATAAGACCTAATAATAATGTTATTCCTATAATGAGAGTGATAAGTTGAAAGTAATATATTCCCGTATTTTTAGGTCTAGCCAATAATGTTATTCCTATATATATCAAAGGCAATGGCATAATAATCTTTCCTATTCCAAACAAGAAACTAATACCACTATTGAGACCCTCTCCCAATACTCCTGCTGATGAAAAAAATGACAACCCTAGCAATAGCCCCCCTGCAATAAAAAATATTCCTGTAATAGAACGTTTGGCTTCAGATTTAATTTTAGGTTTAGATGCGGTAGTCTTTTTTTGCATATCTATTGAATAAACTTTTGTTGTAGCTGATATATAGAATCTGAATTAATATCTTTTGAAGTCACAAGCATATCCCCAGATTTATTGATAGGAATAAGATGAACATGTACATGAGGAACTTCAAGACCTTCAACTTGAATACCAATTTTGTGTGATTCAGTAATATGACGTAATTTTTGGGATATCATTTTTACATAATCCCATAATTTATGATATGTATCATGATCTAAGTCAAAGATATTATCCACTTCTTGATACGGAATAACCAATAAATGTCCTAATTGAGCGGGATTATTAGTATGAATCACAAAAAATTCTCCATTATCATCAAAAATAATTCCTGGTATTTGCTTATTTCTTATTTGTGTGAAGATACTACTCATAATATATGTATTTGATAGTATATCTATTATACCATAAAACCTATTATCACCAATTATTGAATATTCATAATCAAGGCATATTCTCCTTGCTGCCCTAATCGAATAATCCCTGATAATTCCATAATAGATAATAATGACATTAATTCAATAACTGATTGATTGGTCTTTTGTGCTAATAGTTCTAATGTCATTGGCTCTTGTATAAGATATTGAATAATATCTTGTTGTTCTGGAGTAAAATCAGACAATGTATATCCTCTATCTATTGACTCTAGTCCAAAAACCTCTAAAATATCATCTGATTTTGTTACCACATACGCTCCTTGTTTAATAAGTGCATTCGTTCCCTCACTATTTTTAACATCAATATTCCCCGGTATCGCGAATACATCACGGTTCTGCTCTAGAGCATATTTTATCGTTGTTAAGGTACCACTTTTCAAGGGAGCTTCTATTACTAATACTCCTCGTGCAATACCACTTACAATTCTATTTCGTAATACAAAATATTCTCGGCGAGGTTTTGTTTTTGGTGGAAATTCACTAATTAAAGCCCCACCCGAACTGATAATCATAGTACTTAATGATCTATTCGTGCTAGGATATATTGAAGCATCATCTACCCCACCTGCTAAAACAGCAATGGTTTTACTTTTTCCCTCTAAGCATCCTTTATGCGCAATACTATCAATCCCTAAAGCAAGCCCACTAATAATAGGAATACCTTCTTGAGATAATTCGCGGCTTATTTTTTCTGCTATACGTGAACCATATTGACTATATTTTCTGGTACCAATTATAGCGAGTGAATGTTCAATACCAGATATATCTCCTCTGATATATAGAATCGGTGGTGGAACAGCAATATGAGCTAATCTTTCTGGATATAATTCATCTCCCAAGATACTAATCTGTATATTGTTTTTCTCCAAATACTTCTTTTCTTGTATCAAAAATGAACTTCTATCTAAATGATTAAAATCATCATACCAAGATAAATTAACCCGCGTTCCTAATACTGCTTTAAAGTCTGATAATGTTCCTTCATTCCATAATATTTCAGCCCCATATTGATAAATACGCAATAATGATTTAGGCCCAATATGGGAGAAAGTATTAAAACAATGCAAATAGAGACTTACTGGGTTCATATAGCATATATAATATTGTATAGTATATCCTATTATTGATATTTATAAAAATATTCGGTATACTATTCAATCAATGCCAATGATATTACATTATGGATAATTCATCCCAAATTATAGAAGCGAGTCATATATTACAATCTGGAGGAGTAGTAGCTTTTCCTACTGAAACAGTATATGGACTAGGTGCCAATGTCTTTAATACTGAGGCCTTAAAACACATATTTCATATCAAAAAAAGACCGGTTGATAATCCCCTTATTGTACATATTGCTTCTTTAGACATGTTACCTGCATTGGTAACTCATATTTCTCCCTATAATCAAAAACTCATTGATCATTTTTGGCCAGGTCCTCTCGGAATTGTATTTCCCAAATCAAACCTTATTCCTGATATTGTTACTGCTCACTTGGATACCGTTGTAATTCGTTTCCCTAGTAATCGCATAGCTCAAGAACTCATCAATACGTGTGGATTTCCTATTGCAGCCCCTTCCGTTAACCCCTCAGGAAAACCCAGCTCGACTCATCATGACCATGTGAAAGATTATTTTGGCGATCATGTATTTGTGATTGAAGGAGATGCAAGTAGTATTGGTATTGAATCTACCGTGATTACTACCCTAGATAATCCTCGTATCTTACGTCAGGGAGCTGTTACCCAAGCTGAACTTGAACAGGTTCTTGGAATACCTCTTGATAATACTTCCGAAACACTTCACCTTCCCCAGTCTCCTGGAATGAAATATCCTCATTATGCCCCAAATGCCCCCATTCATCTTGTAGCCATACAAGACGATATTTTAGACATCATAACAACCTATACAAAGCAAGGATATACTGTTGGAGCTTTAGTTTCATCAGAAATATATCACCACCTTCCCGATTCAGTTATAGGATTTGACTTAGGTTCTCGGGATAATTACCAAACATTATCAGCAAGACTCTATAATGGGCTTCATTTTTTTGACTCTTCTCCTGTTACTCTCATTATTGCAGAAAGCTTTCAACCGATTGGAATGGGAGTAGCTCTTATGGATAGATTAAGTCGTGCTGCATCCAACACACCAATATAAGGTATGATATACTTATACTATATCTAATACCCTATCTATGATGAATTATATTCCCTTACATCGACGTTGGAGTTTGCTCATAAAGACAATACCCTTTGTGATCCTGATCTTTATTCTCAAATATATGGTATTCTTCTTTGAACTTGAATTATTACAATTTAGTTCCTTTTTTACTGCTATTATATCTGCAAATATTTTCTTAATTAGTTTTCTCATATCTGGAGTATTATCTGATTATAAAGAAAGTGAGAAAATACCATCTGATATTGCTTCCTCAATCATATCATTGGCCGATGAAGGAATGATTATTCTTGAAGAAGAGCAATCTCCGAATGCAAAAAAATATCTCCAGCATATTCAAACGATAAATAAAGCCTATATTGATTGGTTTTATCAAAAAAATACTACTCTTGATGTTATTCATACCTTGAGAGAACTTAATCATTACTTTTATATATTTCAAAAAACCGTTCCTGCTCCCTTCATATCTCGACTCAAACAAGAGCAACATATATTACGAAAACTTATCAATCGAGTTGATACTATCCGTGAAACGTCTTTTTTAGGAACAGGGTATGTGATTGTAGAGACAATTAGTTTTATCCTTATTATTACGATGTTATTTGTTAATTTTGGTTCTGTATATGAAGGATTATTCTTTAGTACTTTTGTAAGTCTTATTCTTATTTATATGATTTTATTTATTAAGGATTTAGATAATCCTTTTGGATATGCGCAAGATGAAATTTTGACAGAAGAAGTATCACTCAAACCATTACACGATAATATTGAGCTTATCAAGACTTATATTAAATCATAATATTCTTTATTTCTGGGTTATTTTAATATTTTTACAAAATGTTTTGCGATGAATGTCAGATAATTGATGCTGTTGAATAGCCTCCATATGATAAGCTGTTCCATAGCCTTTATGTTTTTCAAAGCCATATTCGGGATATTGCTGATGATAATTAAGCATCATAGTATCTCGAATAACTTTTGCACAAATAGAGGCAGAAGCTATACTTAAATGACTATTATCTCCTTTAATAATAGCTTTATGCAGATATTCTATTCCCTTCGGAAGAGTATTCCCATCAATCAGTATGCCAACTCGTGCATCGAGAGGTAATTGTAAGAGACAGATGTCTAATGCCTGATTCCAAGCTAATTTAGTAGCTTCTAATATATTCATCTCATCAATAATGTGAGCTGAAATAACTCCCGTCCCAATGGGATACTGAGTATGAATATGATCATAAATACGCTGTCTTCTTTTTGCGGTTACTTGTTTTGAGTCTTGTATATAATGATAGGGATCAGAAAACCAAAAATCTTGTTTCAAACTATCAGCTGATAGCGCAAGAGCAACTGCAACAACAGGACCAGCTAAAGTACCTCTCCCGGCTTCGTCAATACCAATAATATAATCTATGTCCCAACTCTCAATATACTGAACATCTCCTTTAATGAGGTTATCAATCATAATACCTTAAGCTCTTTTAAAGCTTGGTGATAAATTTCAATAGCTTTTTTTGCCTTATCATTGGTAAGGACAAATTCTGTTGTATGAACTAGATGATTACGTAATTTATGAGCTTGCCACACATTATCAAGACTAGGCAATTGACCAATAGGAACCGTTTTTAAGCGCTCACCCATAGTCTCTCCTGGAATAGTAAGTTTTTTTAATACGGTATCCAGTAACTTATCCGCTTCAATCACCGCCAATTTACAATTAGCTTCATCCTGAGCCTGTAATCTTTTTTGAATCATATCCCACTCTTTTGAAACATCAATACGAAGAGCTGAAGTAACCGTAGGTGGTCTTCTAAAGGCGTAAAATACATTATATATTTTCTTTGTCCAAAAATCGGTTTTAATTGCAAAATAAATAATAAATACAAACATAATCCAGGATACAATTCCTGAAAACAACTGAATAGCTAGAAATAATCCATTAATGATTTCATTCATATCGAATTTTATCTATAGCATTTGCTAATGTTAATAATGTTTGTTCTTGAAAATGATTCGTCATTAACTGAAATCCAATAGGTAATCCATTATGTGATAATGTAGGAACGGAGATACCAGGAATACCAGCTAAATTTGTTGCAACAGTAAAGATATCTTCTAAATACATTGCCACCGGATCATTTACTTTTTCTCCAATTTTAAAGGCGGTATGTGGTGAAGTAGGGGTAATAATAGCATCTACTTCCTTAAACACTTCAGTAAAGTCCTTTCTTATCATATCTTGTACTTGCTTTGCCTTACCATAATATGAAGCATAATATCCACTTGAAAGTACATAGGTACCTAACATAATACGTCTTAATGGCTCATTTCCAAATCCCTTCGCTCTACTTGCTTTATACACTTCTTGTAAGTCCTGAGATTGTTGTAATTCAGATAATCCATACCGAATACCATCAAATCGGGCTAAATTCGTACTTACTTCTGCAGGCATAATAATATAATATGTGGGTACTGCATATTCAGTATGAGGTAAACTAACCTCCACAAATTCAACTCCTAATTGCTTATATGTCTCTATTACTTCATCAAGGGATTTTCTTACATCAGCATCAATTCCATCAATAAAATACTCTTTTGGGATACCTATTCTCAATCCCTTCACTTCCGCTCGTCGAATTCCTTCAATATCTAAAAGCTGAGATTGCTCTAATTGAGCCGAGGTAGCATCCATACTGTCTTGCCCCTCAATAATGCTTAATGTATGCGCAGCATCAATAACATTATGCGCAAAGGGACCAATTTGATCTAAAGATGAGGCCATTGCAATTAACCCAAATCGAGAAACTCTTCCATATGTAGGTTTTAACCCCACTGTACCCGTTAATGCTGCCGGTTGTCGAATTGAACCTCCGGTATCTGAACCAATCGAAATAAGCGCCATATCAGCTGCGACGCTAGCTGATGATCCTCCTGAGGACCCTCCAGGAACTCGGCTTATATCTGCTGGGTTATGAGTAGCTCCAAAGGCAGAATTTTCAGTAGAAGCTCCCATAGCAAATTCATCAAGATTTGTCTTCCCAACAATAATAGCTCCTGCATTCTTTAATTTTGTAATAACCGTAGCATCATAGGTAGCAGTATAGTTTTCTAACATGCGAGATGAAGCTGTAGCTTTATATCCCTCAATAAGAATCGCATCTTTAACCGAAATAGGTATACCCTCTAATATCCCAATACTTCCCCCTTGAGATAGTTTTGTATCTATGATCTGTGCTTGTTCTAATGCCTGTTCTCGAAATACCTCAGTATAAGCATGAATCTCTCCATCTTTTGAAGTAATCGTATCTAATACCTCTGTCACCACTTTCGTAACAGTATGAGACTTATTTATATAGGATTCATGAATAGTTTCAATAGAACGAATCATACAGTTTTCTTTAATACAGATTTTACTACCAAATAACCCTCTTCCGTTAATGGCATTTCTTCTAGGATAGCCTTTTTCGTACTCTCACTAAATCGAGGATTATCTTCAAATGCAATATCTTCTCGTAAGGTTGAGGTATGATATGTAGGAATAGTCTGAGCTTCAAGATCTAAATCCGATAACGATTTTACATAACCTAAAATATTACCAAAATCTTGAGTTAACATTGCCTGTCTCTCTTCTGAGAGATTAATATGAGCTAATCCTGCGATTGATTTGACATCATAATCCATATCTAATTTTTCATTAAAACTTTAAACTCTTCGACCATGTCTACTGGAGTTGGATCAATCCCATAGGCTAAAGCCAAATAATATGCAGTCCAATCCCCTATTAATATCATTGCAATAATATTTGCTAAGTGATTCCCATAATCTGGGACTATAATATCTATTACCGATAATCCACGTGAGGTAAAGAGTGTGTTAAGTTTTTCAAATCGCATAATATTACGAGATGTTTCACTTGCATTATGAATAAATATAAATTGGAAATCAGCTTGTGGATTGGTAAATCCAACCATTTCATTATGATTTAATTCCGGTACATAATTCCAAAAACACGGCGTTTTAGCATTCTCATTAATCTTTATTTTCCACAGATGAGCTACTACTTTATATAGTTCAGTAGCATAGATAACGGGAGTTTTTCCTTTTAGGCTTTGAGCTAATTGCTGACCTTGCTCTTCAAATTCTTGAGGATTTACTCCTTGTAACAATGTGGTTAAGATATCCTGATAAGATTCATCAATAATATGATACGCAATTAATACTTGTAAAATAGCTTTAAGAATATATAGTGTAGCATAGCGAGGTTGAAAATAAGGATCTGGGTTTGGAATAACCACATAAGGATTACCCTGCTCTTTGGCCTTATTAATCAAAATACCATCTGCCGCTAGAGCAATCACTGTACGTCCTTTAGAAAGAGTGTCCTCATACGCAGAAACGGTTTCCTCAGTATTTCCTGAATAGCTAATAGCTAATACCAGAGTATTCTCATCAATATACGGAGATTCCTCATAACTTCGATGAATATAAATAGGATATTGTGTTATATTTACTCCAAATTGAGAAAATGTTGCTGATAGTAATTCTGCAGGTAAAGCAGATCCTCCCATCCCACAGATAACAATTCTGCTGAATGGCTTTTCTGATAAAGAAGATTGATTCTCTATCGTATAATTAAATTGCGTTTGCTTGACTGAGTCAAGTATTACCTTTCTTAAGTTGAATGTGTCTAATGTATTATCCATATCGTATTTCTATTTGCTTCCATTATGACTTTAGTATAGCATTAAAGATGTTAAAATACCACTTTGAACACATCTTCAAATCCTTCAACCAATACAAATTCCAGCTCTGATCTTACGCTTTGAGGAATATCTTCTAAATCAGCTTTATTAGACTGAGGAATAATAATTGTTTTAATACCTGCTCTATGTGCCCCCAGAACTTTATTTTTTAATCCACCAATCTTCAAAGCTTTACCCCGAATATTAATTTCTCCCGTCATAGCTACGGTTCTTTTTACCTTTTTCTTCGTTAAAGCTGATAAGATGGATGTAGCTATTGCGAGCCCGGCTGAAGGACCATCTTTTTGTACTGCTCCAGAGGGAAGATGAACATGTACCGTATAATTTTTCAGTATTTTCTCATCAATATTATACTTTGTAACATTAGCCTTAAGATAAGAAAAAGCTGCTTGTACTGACTCTTGCATTACCTTTGTTGCATTACCGGTTACCTGTAATTGTGGTTCTCCTTTAAAAATATTTGTTTCAATAAAGAGAATATCTCCTCCATATGGATGCCACCCTAATCCTGTTGATACACCTATTTCATCTTTTGGGTTAATACGACTTTCTTCATATTTCTCACCTTTGAGATATGTCTCTATACTATTTGGTTTAACAGTAATATGAAACTTCTTATCTCCCTTGAGAAGAAACTCTTTTGCTACTTTACGAGTAACCTTGGCAAGCTCACGTTCAAAACTTCTTAATCCTGCCTCAAAAGTATATCTATTAATAATGGTTTTAATTGCATTATCGGTAAAGGTTAATTGCTTATCGGTAAGCCCACTTTTTTTAAGAACTCTAGGGATAAGATATTGTTTTGCAATATTAAGTTTTTCATCATCCGTATATCCACTAAATTCAATGATTTCCATTCTATCAAATAGAGGTTCAGGAATTGCTCCTAAATCATTTGCAGTGGTAATAAAAATAATATCAGATAAATCATATTCAGTATCAAGATAATGATCAACAAATTCATGATTTTGAGCTGGATCGAGCACTTCTAATAACGCAGCAGAAGGGTCCCCTCTGAAGTCAGATCCGAGCTTATCGATTTCATCTAACATAAAGACGGGATTTGTTGTCTTGATATTGCGAAGCCCTTGAATAATTCTTCCCGGCATAGCTCCCACATAGGTTCGACGATGCCCTCGGATTTCTGTCTCATCCCGAACACCTCCTAGCGATACTTTGACAAATTCTCTCCCTGTAGCTCTTGCAATCGATTCTCCAATAGATGTTTTTCCTGTTCCTGGAGGACCATAAAAACATAGTATTGTCCCTTGTGGCTTTTTGGTAAGCTGCTCTACGGCTAAATATTCTAAGATACGCTCTTTCGTGTCTTCAAGACCATAATGATCTTGATCTAAAATTTCCTGAGCCTCAATTAAATTCCGTTTAAGTCGAGCCTTTTTATTCCAAGGAATAGTCACTAATACCTCTAAATAATTCTGAATATAAGAGCTTTCTGGTGAAAAAGGCGGCATTTTTTCTAATCGAGACAATTCATGGAGAGCTTTTTTGGCTACCTTTTTAGGCATTTTAGCTAATTTTATTTTTTTCTTTAAATCACCATATTCACTTTGCTCTCCACTCACTCCCAATTCTTTTTCAATAGCCTTAATTTGCTCTCGAAGCATAGCCTCTTTTGCAAATCGACCCACTTGTTTTTGCGTTTCTTTTTGAACCTTTTGTCCGACTTCTAAAATTTCTTTCTCTTTCGTAATATAAACATTAATATGCTTTAATCTTTCAATTAAATCAGTATTTTCAAGCAAAGCCTGTTTATCTGAATTTTTAATCGATAAAATTGAGGTAATTAAATATGATAAGGTTACTGGATCTACATTATCATTTAAAATTTCATTCATTACTGCTAATGGGATAGATACGCCCATATTTACAATATCCTTAAAGATATTGGTAATATTACGAACCAAAGCTTCTACTTCAATACTAGAAGCATATGGTTCTTTTTCAATAGGAGTATATTCAACCCATAATCCTGAAGATGTCTCATGAATTGTATCAAGTTTAACCGGTGCTAGCCCTTCTACTAACACTCCTGTAGGCCCCTCAGGCATACGCCAAATACGAATAATTTTTCCTACTGTCCCTACTTGATATAAATTAGTTGGATCAATAGTATGATCATCAACTTTTTGAAATACGAAAACAGGATCAATATTTTCATCAACCGCATTATTAAGAGCAAATAATGACTGCTCTCGTTCAAAAATAAGAGATACAACCTCATGAGGAAATAATACTTTATTCTTAAGAGCTATTAAAGGAACACCTGGTAATTTTTTTTCTTCCATATACAATATTTATGAATTAACTTTAAAATAAATTGCGTAATCTTGATCTACAAACTCACAAAACTCAGTAATATATCGCTGTACTAAATCATAATAATCAGTAATTTCTAACTGATCTTTGGACACAACATACAGCATTTCTGGCGAATCGAAATATTTACTTAATAAGATAGGATTATGGAGAATGGAAAATACTTTTTCTTTCGTACTATCAAGGGCTAATTCGGTTTCTGACTCCCAATCAAAGTCATTATCTTGCCATACCATGGGATCCATATCAGCGATTTTACTATGAGATAAAAACACATCGGTAATTCCATTAGACAAGTCTTCTAATATATGGAAACTCATTACTTTCACGCCGGTATTATTATACTCATATGTTGTGTATTATACCTTAAATGAGGAGATAAAACAATAGTAATCATCTTTATGAGCCTCTCTTTAATCGATTTGATAAATCTTTAATTCTTCTATTCGCAATGGTATCACTTGGCTTTAATTTTACTACATAGGTAAAGGCTTCTAATGCATCCGTATAATTCTTGATATCTACATACAACTCACCTAATTTCTTATATGCTTCAATATCTTTTGAATTTGCCACAATACGGTCAATATATCTCTTCTCCATATATTCATAATAATAGGTATCTGAAATATCTCCACCTGAAGCTGAGACTTCTTCAGATCCATCAGTATCAGACAACAATTGTTCTACAAAGTCTGTGGCTTTCTCTTCTGAAGTATCTGTCTGAGGAGTTTCTGTTTCTTGAATAACTGATTTTGTAGGAGTGGATAATTTAGGATCTTCAAATACACTAGTGTCAATATCATTAATTGCTTTTCTTTGATTTTCCGCATCTAATAAGGCTTGATCTCGTTTAATAGCTTCCTGAATTTCAGCTTCATATTTTTTACGTTTTTCCTGCTGATTTTTTTTATAGACATCTGCAATACGATGAACCTTTTTTACCTGATTTCGTATAATAGTATAGAGTTTACTCATAGTCATAGCGACATATAATTTTATTTTGTCTAGTCTGGTATTTTCAGTATCCATATTGTCAAATATTTCTTGACGATCTTGACTAATTGTTTGAAAATCAGCAATAGATCCTTCTTCAGCATATATATCATGCTCGACAGGCTTAACATGGGAAAATTTTTTAATTACAAAAAATAATACGATACTAAGCCCCAATATTAAGATAATAATCAAAATTGCTGCCACCATATACTATGTTAAAGGAAAAAGTAATTAAAGAGAGATTTTCTTAAAAGAAACAATTTGAATATTCTCACCCAATACTCCAATTTTGGTTTTTAATAATTCTCCAATGGTAATATTAGGATCCTTGATATATTGAGATGCTAACACATCCTCAATCGTAGCATCTTCTGAGATTAAGGCCGTAATATGAAGAGCAATATTTTGTGCTAAGTCTCTAAAATCTTCATTTCTTGCTACAAAATCAGTCTCACAAGCTAGTGCCACTAAGGTTGCTGATTTTCCATTATGTACATAGGTACCAATAAATCCTTCCCCCGTTTCTCTATCAGCTTTTTTTTCTGCCTTTTCTGCATATCGAGATTGCAATAATTCTTGAGCCTTATCAAAATCTCCCGCAGCTTCTTCTAAAGCTTTTTTTGCATCCATCATTCCAGCTCCGGTAATTTGTCTTAATTTTGCAACATCTTGTGCGCTAATCATAGTATTATTATTTAATGATATTTAGTTAGCTTCAGATTTAACTGATACTCTTTTCGCTTTAGCTTCGATAATGGTTTCTTTGACCATAGTGTAAATATACTCAATAGAAGTAACTGCATCATCATTAGCAGGAATGGCATAGTCAACTAATTCTGGGTTTACATTTGTATCAGTCAAAGCAATGACCGGAATACGTAAATCATGAGCCTCTTTAATAGCTAATGCATCTTTCATCACATCTTGAACAAAAATAGCTCCAGGAAGTCCTTTAATATCTTTTACTCCAGCAAATAATTTATTTCCCTTCTCCACTTTATCTCCAAATACTTTACGTTCTTTTTTAGTGTAAGATTGTAATTCATTAAGAGCAAGTTTTTGCTCCAATCCAACTAACTGCTTTACTCTCTTATTAATAATTTTAAAATTAGTAAAGATTCCTCCTACCCATCGACGAACCATATACGGCATAGCTGTTTCCTCAGCTACTGTTTTTACAATAGGAACAGCTTGTTTTTTTGTTGCTACAAATAAAATATCTTTTCCTGATGAAACTGTTTCAAAAATAAAATCTAAGGCAGATTCTAATTGAACCTTAGTAATACTTAAATCAATAATATGAATTGAATTCTTGCTCCCATAGATGAAATCTTTCATTTTTGGATGCCATTTAGAAGTGTGATGTCCAAGATGCACACCTGCTTTGACCATATCTTCGAGAGAAATTGTAGATCGTGTATTTGCCATAAATTATTCTATTACTACTTAAGATGATATATAATATCTATATATAGTATCATATTTATGATAAAAAGCAAGTATTTATTATTCGATTTTTGCTCGTCGATACGTACTCACATTAGCCATAATTCCAAATAAAGCACATAATACCCAAATAGAACTATTTCCTACACTAATAAAAGGTAAAGGAATTCCTGTTAATGGAACTAATTTAATAGTAGCTCCAATATTTAAAAATGCTTGTGCCATAAACCAAGTAACTCCCCCTATAAGAATATACCGTCCAAAATCATCTTTTACTTGAGTAGATAACCAAATAATACGAAATGACAAAGCAGCAAATATTCCTACTAAAATAGTAACTCCAATAAACCCAGCTTCTTCTCCATATACTGCAAAGATAGAATCCGTTCTTGCCTCGGGTAAATATAAAAATTTTTGTCTACTTTGATTCCATCCAACTCCAGACACCCCACCAGAACCAACTGCAATTAAATTTTGCTCAATCTGATATCCCGTCCCCAATAAATCTTGCTCTTGCCCTTGACTAAAAGTCATTAATCGCTGCAGACGATATGGTTCTATCAGAATAAATATGAAGGCTATCAATACCGCTCCTAAACCTAGCATAACAAGATATCGAGACTTTAGAGGCGACTGAAATAACATACCTCCTGATAATACCATTAAGATAATTCCGGTACTCAAATTAGACTGTATAATAACCACAAACCCCACACTTATACCAATAATAGCTAATACAAAGACGAGAATATTGAGCTTATTAAGAGACTCTTTAAATTTAGCTAATAGCATAGCTATATATAATAATAGAGCTAATTTTAATAGTTCTGCAGGCTGAAATCCAATGCCAAAAAGATTAATCCAACGAGTAGCCCCATTCACTGATGTTGCAAATGACGGGAATAAAACTAGACAATTAAGTAAGAAAACTCCGATAAACCCAATAAAGCTTACTTTTCTCCAAAACGTATAGGGTATTTTTGATAAAATGAGAAAGAAAACTAGTCCAGGGGCAACCCCCTCCATCAATTGATTAAGGAAATAATGATAAGGATGTCCATATTCTAAGAATGACGTCACACTACTGGCAGTTTGTAAGATGACTAATCCCAATAATACCAGTATTCCAAATGTAATCAAAAACATAGAATCAATTCCCTGTAACAATTGTTTTGATTTCACTCGCATGATATTATTTTCTTTTATGAATGGCTTCTACAAATTTATCTCCCCTATCAAATTCATTCAGAAACATCCCAAAACTGGTGGCTCCAGGAGAAAAAATGATTTTTTCTCCTGATTGAGTAAGTGATAAAGCTTTATCTACTGCCTCATCTAATGAAGATACCTCATATATACTCACCCCAGACATATATTGACGAATTAAATCACTCCCAGAACCCGGCAATAATACCAATCCTTTAAGATTAGGATGTATATGTGCTGATAATCCTGAATAATCTAATCCCTTATCTTCTCCCCCACATATCACAATATGCGGAGTATCTTTAAAGGTATCTAAAGCAACCCCCAAAGCTACCGGCATAGTGCTTGTTGTATCATTAATAATTTCTACTCCATGTATCATTCCTAATGATTGTTGCCGTCCCTCAACTCCTTTAAAGGTAGTGATTGCCTGTACAATAGTATCAATAGGAATATTAACCATCAAAGATACCTGAATCGCTGCCATAACATTGTATTGATTATGTTCTCCTCTTATCGGAATATCATGAATAGACATTACTGGCTCACCTTGATATACAATCATTTCATTATCAATATATATCTGTGCTTGTTTATTATGTAAAGAATAGGTCATCACTCGAGAATTGAGATTGTTTGCCAATTCAGCAATATGGTCATTGTCAATATTCAGTACTGCAATATCTGTATTACTTTGAAATTTGACAATATGAGTTTTAGACTCAAAGTAAGCGTCCAGAGAATCATATCTATCTAAATGATCGGGAAAAAATGAAGTAAACACTCCAATATGTGGTGAATATCGTATAGAGTCTAGTTGAAAACTCGATAATTCAAGAACAATATAGCTATCCTTATGTATCTCATTAATTAATCGAAGTATTGATTTGCGAATATTCCCCCCCATCAATACACGATCCTCTCCATAATACTCACTTAATATATGGTGAATAAGTGCTGTAGTAGTTGACTTACCCCGAGTACCAGTAATGCCAATGGTGATTGGAGGATTATCCAAAGTATGTATGTGACTAAAAAATAATTCTACATCAGTAGTAATTTCTACACCAGCTTCTTGAGCAACGCTTAAGTAGGGAGAATTATGAGGAACACCAGGGTTTTTGATAATAATATCAATATTGGTATAATCTTCATTCTTTTGCTCTCCCAATACATATCGAATTGGAACTGTATGAGAAGGTAATGCGTTAATTTTCTGAATAGTCTCATCCAGTATATCCGCAGTTCGTGAATCAGTAATAATCAATTCAGACACCTGTTGATTAATAGCATATTCTACCGCTCCAAGTCCACCATCATTAAGCCCTAATCCCATCACCATTACTTTTTTTTCTCTTAATTCCATATTCATATTCTTAATCTGTAATAACCTCTCCCGCTAAATGAGACACCTCACCCTGTAAAAGCACTGATTGTCCATTCACAATAACCGTATCAATACCTTGTGAATATTGAATAGGTTGCTGAAATGTTGCACAAGAATTAATTCTCTTGGGATCAATAATCACAATATCAGCTTTCATATTTTCTTTTAATAATCCCCTATCCTCAATACCAATAATCTCTGCGGTTAATCCTGTTAATTTACGTATCCCTTCTTGCCATGATATATCCCCACTTATCACATAATCTTGTAAAAATTTAGGCATAGCTCCAAATGACCGTGGATGCTCATATCCTCTATCTTGTATTAAGGTATCATCATATCCTGCAGCATCAGAGCCAATCACACTATTGGGACAATGTATCAATTCTTTCATATGAGATTCTGAAATAGCCTCCACAATCACTCGAGCTCTTCCTTCAGAGGCAATAATGAGCTGAATTAAAGCATCCTCTACTCCTAATCCTTGATTTTTAGCAATCTCGACAATACTTTTACCCAAAATAGATTTATTCATAGGGCTATCTGATACAATCATTCGATTATAATCATATGAATTAGATTTCATTTCTTGTATAACCTTAAGACGTATACTCATATCCTTAAGATTTTCTAATAATACACTTTTCCCTCCTAAAGAAACCCAACTTGGTAATAAAATATAGGCAACCGTATTATTAGCCGTATACGGGAATACATCAAAGGTAATAGGAAGCTTTTTAGCTTCTGCCTTATGAAGAATCATATTCACTTCATTATGATATTTCCAATTTTTATGACCCAATACCTTAATATGATTAATATGAGCCTTAACCTGAGTTAATTCTACAATATCAATGATTTCTTGAATTGCTTCCACTACATGTTCTCCATCATTACGAGTATGTGCTGTTAATAATTTATTATGTTTTTTGAGTAACTTGGCTAATTGCACTAATTCTCCCTGATCTATCATTTGCATATGAGAAAAAGCAAGCCCTAAAGATACTCCAAAAGCACCCTCTTTAAGAGAATTGTCAATAATATGAAGGATAGTTGCCTGTTCAGAATCACTTAATGCTCGAGGGTCATCTCCCACAATACCTCTTCTTACGGTAGCATATCCAATCAAAGTTGCCACATTGAGACCTAAAGATCTTTTTCTCAAAACAGCCATATATTCTGCAACGGTACGCCAATTAATATTAATATCTCTCATATTCGTCCATTTCTGAATAGACGCAATTGCACTATTCCCCACCAATGGAGCCAAAGATGATCCACAATTCCCTCCTAACACCGTGGTAATACCTTGTGTTAATAAACTCTTTTGAGATGGCATCGAGAATAAGGTCAAATAGGTATCTGAATGATTACTCATATCAATAAATCCAGGAGCGATAATTTTATCATCAGCAGCAATTTCTAATACTGCTTTTTGAGTAGACTGAGAAGAGGTAATATGAGTGATTTTACCTTTATTAATAACAATATTACCTTTATATGGAGTCTTTCCCGTACCATCAACAATAAGCCCATTTTTAATAAGAATATCATTCATATATTATAATCCTAATAATCCAATAGTAAGCCCTATCACACTCATCACTAATGAAATAATCCAAAACCTCATCACAATCTTCGTTTCTGGCCACCCCATTGCCTGAAAATGATGATGAATAGGAGCTGCTAAGAACATTTTACGCTTAAGGAATTTTTTAGAAAACACCTGAATCAACGATGATCCCCCCTCTACAAAAAACAATAATCCAATAATAGGTAATATTACTAATGAGTTCGTTAACATTGCTCCAACTGCCAACACAGCTCCCAAAGAAAATGCTCCAGTTCCTCCCATAAAGAATCGAGCAGGATGAATATTAAACCATAAAAATGCCACCAAAGCACCGATAAGAGTACTCATAAAAATTGCTAATGAAATATTTCCTTGCGCAAAAGCTAAGGCTGAGAGAACTCCAAGAGGAGGGACAATAGATCCTGCCAAAAGTCCATCTAATCCATCCGTAATATCAACCGCATTCATAATAAAAATAACCAATACCATAAATATAGGGATATACCAATACCCTACCTCTATATCGGTTGGAAGTCCAAAAATACCTCCACCAGGAATATGAAAGGAAGTCCAGTTAAGTTTAAAGGTAAACCAATAGGCACCAAATCCCGCGATAAGAATTTGTAATCCAAGCTTTAACTTAACTCCCAATCCCTTAATTTTGCCAATTCCTCGAATATTTGCAATATCATCAATAGCTCCCAATAATCCTGCAGCTACAAGGAAAGTAAGAGGCAAAAATGTTTCTGCTCTGGTAAGATTAAAGGCTAATGTTAATATCGCAGTAATAATCCAGAATAAAATACCCGCCATAGTAGGAGTCCCCTTTTTATGGCTATGAAATTGATTAAAAATGGGAGTATCTTTACCATCCCACGTTTCTTCTCGTATATTTTTTCCTAATTTAGTACGAAATAAAAATTCCGTAAGAAGTGGAGTAAATACAATACCCAAAATAAATGCGAGTATGGAAAAACCAAACACCTTAGCAACATCTACTACCATGTCAATATTTTGAATATATTCCATATATATTGATATTAATACTCTGAGTAATTATAGCAAAATATATCCATAAATACAATGTATTTTATTCCAAATTATCTAATTTTTCTTGAGCAGCTTGAGCATTGGGGTCTAATTCTATAACCTTTTTATATTGAGCAATTGCCTCTGATATCAAATTTTGTACTTCATACACCTCTCCCATACGAAAATATACATCAACATAATTAGGAAGAGATTCTATTAAGGTATTGTATACCAATAATGCCTCTCGATACTGTTGATTATTTTGGTAAGCAAGCCCTAAAGAATACACAAGATTTGTATCAGCAATAATCTGATTCTTGGACACAAAAGCTACATACATATCAAGAATACGAATTTGATCACGATAATTCTCCTCAAGCCCATACAAGTCATAGTATGTCTGATATGCTTCTACGAAATCTGGTTTACGAGCGATAAGACCATCTAATAATTCTTTTGCTTGATTGAGTTGATTCTGATCAAGCTCTTCTCCTTTTTGACTTTGCCGTATATAATATTGCGCCTTATATAAATCCCAATAGAGATAATTCGGTCGTAGATCAATACCTCTTTTTATAGTATCTCTATATATACTCTCCTCTACTACATCATATCGATGGGTAATAGAATAAATATCCAATTGCCATTGAACCAAACGAACATCATCAGGAAATAATTTTTTATACTCATCAATGAGTTTTTGAGTCTCATCAATTTTTTGTGTCAAATTTTCTCTTTCCTCGTCTGAAATTGATTCTTCCTGAGACTGCTTTACTGATAATGCCAATGCACTCTCATTAATGAGAGAAATATTCTGAAGAATATTTAATTGCGTATAATCAATACTAAATGGAGATTTTTGTTGTGCTTGAGATAATAATTCAGCCTTTTTTATTTCATCTTCTTGAGATTGAGCCTCTACAACATATGACTGAGACCGAAACATATTCATTGTCTGCGCTGATACAAATACTCCTCCCCCCATCAAAGCTAATAGAAAAAATGTCGATACTGATGCAATATGTGACGGGATAGTCCGTAAGTTGAGAGAGAAAGAAAACAAAGGATGAAAATACTGAGATATCGTATAACTCCATAATGGAAGTATCAATATCAATAATACTTTTCCCACTACACCTAATGGAAATATCAATACACTCAGTAATACTAAACATATCAAATACTGTTCATTCAATAGATGTTTTCTAATAATCAATGCACGTAAAAGAGATACTATCAACCATAATCCAATCAACCCCAATAAAATGGTAATCAACAGTCCATATCGAGCCATAATATTGAATACTTCACTTGATAAAGTCTCAAAACTAAAGTCCCATAAATCCGTATCATTAATTGACTCTGGGGAAAATCTATTCCATACATATAAAACACTTCCTGAACCAAATAACGCTCCACTCTGTATGCTATCTCTTACTATATCTATAGAAAGAGAAGTGCTTGGATAAGCTAATAACGAATATTCTGGAAATTGAGTATTATTCTCAAATGGACGAATAATCATACAAAATATAATACCTAAAATCAATAAGGTATAAACAAATGATATTCGTATAGCGACTATATTCGTATAGGCTTTTCCTATCAAAATACTCAATTGCACAATAAAAGTAATAATTGTCAATACTTGAAGAGGTAGCAGAGATAATCGGATAATAAGAAGACCCTGAATAAGTAATGATAGTCCATACAATACACTCAAAAGGAGTGGATTTTGTTTATCTTTCGCTATCTTACGATACATTCCCATAAAAAGAATATGAGTCGCAATAAGATGTAATATAGCTAATTCTTGAGGAGAATCAGTCAATACCGAAAAGGTTGGGGTAAGCTCACTCAAAAATGGAATACTCTCCTGAAGAGAAGGAATATATATACTTATTACCGATATCAGAGTTCCGCCCACAATAGCAAGAGCATATACCCAAAGCAGACGTAGAATATATTGAGGCTCAATATATAATTTGATTATGATATACAATACCGTCAACGTGATAAAAAATAGTCCCGCATCAAAGAGTCGAGCCGTACTCCCCCAAAAAGCAATTTCATTGGGGTTAAGGAGAGACAATACACCAATCCCAAATCCCAATATACTTACTCCTATATCAAGAGCATTAATACTCACCTTGTGACCAATAAATCCAAATATCCACAAAATACTACTGAGTATTAATAATAGAGTAGTTCCCACTATCATGATCATTGACTTGGGAAATTGCCAAGCACTATCCCACATAGGAACAACAGCAAAACTCATACCTAACATCATAAGTATGATAATGAAGCATAATAACCACTGCATCTTATTTCCTTTATGCTCAGAAGAAGGAGCTCTAGGTATTTCAGGGTTAGACTTATCCGCAGGATTTATTTTTTTTACTTCAGTAGCCTGCCTCTTCAATATTTCTCTATTTTTAAGATCGATTATCATATTTGCTATATCATCATTATTCTACTCATTATAGCATATCATTTATGGTCACCGCGTATTTTACGGTGCAGTTGTTTGCATAATAACCGCTGGAGGATTTGCAACTGTACGCTGAGCTGCACTAAATGACCAGGTAGTAGGATGACTTCCATATGTTGGAGTTGCTCTTAATACGCTAAAGAATGTTGTTGCATTATTATCGCTTAACCCAAGATTCACCGCCCCTCCCGTAGGGCTAATTGCTCGAAGTGCTGCAGCACTATTCCAATGAACTCCTATCCAGTATTGTCTTCCATTATCTAAAGATATATCTACTGTTTGTTGTTTAGCTCCGGTAGTAGTAGTAGATAAATCGTTTCCTACAAATATTACATCTCCAGGACGTCCCGTCCCATCATCTACATATATTAAGACCCTACAAGTTCCTCCTCCTGTAGAACTTGCTGTCGAAACACTAACTCCTATACTACTAATTCGTAATGGATCCGAGGAATAAAATGGAGATAATTCTAATCTATTAATAGCACCGGTATTAGTTGTAAGAGATGTCCCATGAAAACTATTCGTTATCCAGGCACCTTCCACAAAGCCTAAGGCATTGGGGCTAGCAAAGTTACTAATAGTAGTAATACGTAAATTTAATGCTGAACGGCTTCCTCGTGCAGCAATCACTTCTGCCTCAAGAGTATCAAAGTCCACTTGAGATACTCCCCCAATATGATCCATATGTCCATGGGTAATAAGTACAGCTCGGATATTATCCTCTTTTCCCTGGAGATAGCTAGGATTTGGGATAATATAATCAACTCCTGGTTGATCTTCTTCTGGGAATTTCATCCCAATATCAATAACTAGAATATCTTTTCCATATTCTATTACCGTCATATTACGACCACCAACCTCTTCTGATCCCCCTAATGGGATGATTCTCAGAAGAGTATCTTTAGTCTTAAATGGTTCTTTTGCATTAAGATATTCATTACTTTTATGACTTAAATCGCTCACAAAAGTCGTTCCTCTCTTAATTTCAGAGTGTTGATACGATTTCATATTAAATATTCATTATTATTGGTAAAATCATTGGTCTTCTCTCAGTTTTGGTAAGTAATAAGCGACCAATATTCTCTCTTACTTCATCTTGTATATACGCAATATTTACTTCATCAGATTGTTGCAAAAGAGCCAGAACAATTAATCGAGTTTGCTCTTTTACTTCATTAAATAATTTATCTGAAGAGTCATTGTCCACAAATCCTTTTGAAACTACCACAATATCTCCCATTATTTCTCGAGAATCTATATTAAGTAAAGCCACAAGATGTAATATCCCTTCCTCTGACATGGTTTGTCTATCATGAATAACCACATTAGTCAGATCCCCAACACCAAGCCCATCAACAATAACATCACTAGTAGGTACTTTTTCTGGAGTAATACGTCTTTGCTTATAGTCAAATAAAATAACTTTACCATTCATACCAACCACAACATTACGATCCGGATACCCCCCACTTATTGCAATGTCACCATTAGACCGAAGTAAATGATGAGACCCTGTAAT
>JALQTA010000070.1 GCA_023264145.1 Minisyncoccota bacterium
AGTGATGTTGTTGTTGGTCAAATTCAGAGATATATGGGGTATGTGAAATCTGAGTTAGCTGAGTCAAATCAAGTGGTAAAAGGAGTAATTATTGCGTTTGAAAAGGATTTGCGATTAGAGAGAGCTTTATCTGTAACAGCTAATATTGATTTTTATCAATATGAAGTACAATTTAGATTGAAATCTCATAAAAACTAAAAACACTCTATGTCGAAAAAACAAATTCCAACTGAATTCACACAAAGCCTCGTCAAGGGGCGAATAGCGGAGACTATTTTCGAGCGAATGCTCCTCGCTACAGGGAATTATACGGTTCTAAAAGGGGAGTATTTATTGATGATAGAATATAGTAAAATAAAAGAGTGTATATAATATAAAAAATTATATGGCTGAAGAAAAAGATATTAGTCAAAAAGCTATTGATTACATTGTTGAGCATAAAAAAGATATTGCTCAAGAATTATTAAACGACTATAGCTCAGTAGATGTGCCTCTTTCAATCTTTATGGCAGGGTCTCCTGGAGCAGGGAAGACTGAATGGGCAAAAGGTTTGGTGGATTTGCTTGATGGGAATATTGTTCATCTTGATGGGGACTTATTTCGAACTAAATTGCCTGGATATGAAGGAAATAATTCTCATCTATTTCAAAAGGCTATGAGTAAACTAGTGAGTTATATTCATGATAGGGTTTTGGATCAAAATATTTCTTTTATTTTGGATGGTACATTCTCTGATATAGAGAGAGCTAAACGAAATATTACTAGATCACTAAAACGAAAAAGGATAGTAACCATTATTTATATTTATCTTCATCCTGAATATGCCTGGAAATATACTCAAAGTAGGGAAAAAGAAGAGGGTCGACGTATTCTCAAAGATACCTTTATTCAAAAATATATTGGTGCATATGAAACGGTAAAAAGTATTCGGGATATTTTTTCTAATGAGGAGGTACAAATATTATTAGTTAATAAAAAAGAAATAGGATCAACAATTACTGAAATAACTTCAGAAGTTATCCCTATTACCAATATTAAACAATTTGATAAAGTAATAGAAAAGGTATATAATAATGATGAATTGGAACAATTATTATGAAAAAGATATTAGAATTTTATCAGAATATCACTCAACCACTTTTTTTTAAGCATTGTGGAAAACGACCAAGTATTGAGTATATAATGAAAGAAGCTCCATTAGAAGAACGTCTTTATTGGTTGCGAAAAGTATCTGAAATTGCAGATAAAGAACAGCAAGACAATATGAAACGATGGGCAAAAATTAAGGAAAAGACTATTTAGATGTGGAAAATACAAATGAGTGACCCAGGCTCTCCTAGTTCACTCATTTATATCTCTATAGTACATAGTATTTGACATGGTGTCTAGGGTATTATAGTATAAGTACATGTATATAAGGAGACTATCAAAAAACTTTAGGGTTTGCGAGAATGCTCCTTTTTATTTTGTCTTTAAAAGTTTATGAATTTGATTAAAAAGCAATATGTAAAATATGCATATTGCAAATTATAGATAAGTTAGAAAAATCAACTGTTACATTTTTTGCAATAGCTCAAAAAGAAGGCTGGGGAATATTGCGGTAAAGAAAAAAGCCCCGACGGTGTGCCGTCGGGGAGGGAGTGGATTGTGGGAAGGGTCAGGGGTTAGCAAGTCTCCGGATGAAGGCTGCCTGTACTGGCAGTAAGGGGGAGAGATGAATTCGAAAACCGTCTGGGAAAACCAGAAATTCTCCCTTGATAGTTGCACCAAGGAGTTGATTAGCCATTTCGGCTATTTGTTCTCTCCTTTCCCTCTCCAGTTCCTCTGTTTCTCTCTTCATCTGTTTGCGTTGGTCTTTTGTGAGGACCAGCGAAGGCGAAGCGATCATGATTACCATCCATGGTGTGGTATGTGGCTAAGGATAGCATAATTCTCTTTATTTGTCAAGATTAGATAACTAAATATTGAGATGTCTTGTATAAGGCGCTGATGAGTGGTATAGTGGGGCTAGGATTAAGGGTATATACTATGTCTCGATTAGCAAAAATATATGTATGGATATCTCGAGGAGGTTTACTATGGATTGCTTTGGCTATTCTGTTCTCGATAGGTTGGGTATATAGTGGGGGATTCTTTGAAGCTGACTTTAAGGCGGGTGAGCCTGAATGGTATTGGATGACATTGATGATTTTAGTTATGAGTGTCCCCTCTGCTGCATTAGTAGTTTATTTGAGTTCTTGGGCGGAGCGTGTATGCGGTCAAAAGAGATATGTTGTTCCTTCAGCGGTATTCTGGTTATGGAGTGTGATTATCGTATGTGCTTTATGTATTACTGGACTATCTTGGGTCTTACATGATGGATATCGGTTTTATGGGGATATATTAAGGGGCTTATATTTCCCTCTCGGTATTAGTTATGTGATGGGATCATTGGTATTATGGTTTATTCCTCATACTCCTCGCTGGTATCCGCGTATGGTGGGTATTCTGATTGGGATTATTATCAGTTTTACTTTAGTTTTAGGTTTGGTGAGTCAGAGATCTTCTTTTGGATGGTTTTTTGCTTTGTCTCCTGAAAAACAAGAGATGATACAAGGGAAACAGAAGACTATTACGGTGAATTTTCGTGAGGGAGTATCTACTGAGCAATGGGAGCGATATTTAGAACAGACAAATT
>JALQTA010000071.1 GCA_023264145.1 Minisyncoccota bacterium
ATGAATTGTTGGTGTCAATAGAGCAAAAACAACGACTCTTACAAACCTATATACAATCACAAGTGAATACATTGGCACAAAGAACAGATCAATATATGTATTCCTTAGACCGATATACACGACGTATACAAGATAATGTAGGAGCTCTTGTGTATAAATTAGATACATGGGCTTTACGTCAGCAAAGGTATATTCAGCAATATCAGCATGATACTAAGGGTATGAGTCAATCCATGCAAAACACTATACGTAATATGATAATACAAGCTCAAAATCAAGTAGATAAGTATCATTCAAAGCTTATTGCTTATGATCCACAAGCAATTTTAAAAAAGGGCTATAGTATTACCAAAGTATATGATAAAATTATTACAGATAGTTCTCAAATTTCAGAAGGAGATACATTAATAACTCAACTCTATAATAGTCAAATAAAAAGTATTGTTACCAAAAAATAATATGAAAATCAATACCGTATTACAGAAAAAATATCCCGTCAATTCTGATATGTACTCCAAAATTGAAAGTACCAAGGTATGTATGATGTACAATGAGTTAGTGCATACCACCTTTCCTACCTTGAATTTTTCTGAAGCAGTCTCATTAAAACAAGGTTCCTTAGCAGTGACCGTAGGGTCTCATTTTGAAGCACATCAAGTTAAAATATATGAATTTACGATTATTCGAGCTCTCAATCAACTTATTCAAACATTAGACTTTCAGGTTGAAAGATTACATATCAGAATGCGATGATATCTTTACTCAAACATAAATTCTCATCTCTCACCTTGATCTATGGTTCTACCATGATTGTATTACTTGGTATTATTTTAGGCATTCTTCTTCGTATTCAGTCGCGTTATGCAAATGAATTTATTAATTTACGATTCAATGTATATGAAAATGTGGCGATTATCGATTCAGCCTCCTATGTATGGCAATATGGAGCCTATGCATTAGCTCTTGTCATCATAAATGGAATAGGTATTCGCTATATTCAGCAGAGGTTTACGAACCGCTCAATACAAGCTATAATAGGATATTGGATATTCGGGGTGAGTGTCTCATCTCTCTCATTATTCATTATCTATTTATGGATAATACTTCGTATCAATAGCTAATTATGTATATATATCCTGATCCCAAAACAACTGATCCAAAACAACGATTTTGGCAACGATTTTTTGAAATGCTCCCAGCAACATTAGCATGGGGAACCTTTATTGGACTAATTGTATTATCTTTTTTTATCCCCTTTCAAGTAGCAATATTTATTCTTATATTTTATCTGTATTGGTTATTTAAAGCAGTCTATTTAAGTGTACATTTGATAGTGGCATATAATCAGATGAAACATGATATTCCTCTAGACTGGAAAAAGAAAGCTCAGGAATTACCAGGATTTGAAGATATTACCCATGTAGTAATGTTTCTTACTTATGACGAAGAGCCAGAAGTTCTTGCTCAAAGTATACAATCTATAACCAAAGTAGAATACCCTTTAGATAAATTTATTGTTGTTGTGGCCACTGAAGAAAGAGAAGGAAAAGCACGGCAAAAGAAAGAAGATTATCTCAAAAAACAATTCAAGGGAGTATTCAAAGATTTTATAGTGACAACTCATCCTGATGGAATAGCAGGAGAGATGAAAGTAAAAGGAGCTAATGCTACCTATGCTGCAAAGCAAATTACTCAATATTTAGAGGACAAGAACATTCCTTTTGACAAAACGATTATGTCTGCTTTTGATAGTGATACCGTTGCTCATCCAAAGTATTTCGCGGCTCTTACCTATGAATTTTTATCATCTCCCAACCCTCATAATCATAGTTATCAACCCCTTCCAATGTATCATAATAATATTTGGGATGCACCAGCCTTTACCCGAGTTGTTGCCATTAGCTCCAGTTTTTGGCATATGATGGAATCAGTTAGATATGATAGAATGGTTACTTTTTCAAGTCACTCAATGAGCTTTAAAACTCTTGTTGATGTAAATTATTGGCCGGTAAATATGATTTCAGATGACTCAGTGATTTATTGGAAATGTGTAGATTATAATAATGGAGACTATGATGTTATCCCTATCCATATTCCCGTATCATTAGATGCAGTACAAGCTCATAATCCTATTCAAGCATTTCTTAATCAATATAAACAAATGCAAAGATGGGCATGGGGAATAGAAAATTTGCAATTGGTATATACTTAAACCGTTTTTATGAAGGTCACGTTATACAACGGACTAGTTTTAGTTAAATTTTGGTATATACATTATAAGTATATGTGACTATACCTTTGCTTATGTTTCGCTGGAGGCGATTAAATGTCATTCAAAACTCTATTAAAAACCTAGCCCATCATGCTTGGATTTTTGATTCTATGGGATTAGATAATACCCCTTATTACTCTATTAATATTCATGGAGGTGTAAGGGGAGAGTCTGAAAATTTAATAAATCAGGTTAACAATTTGCCTTTAAATATTAAAAATAGATTGACGTTTGAAAATGATGAAAAATGCTACTCTGTAGTCCAATTATATGAAATTTATAAAAAAACAAATGTCCCTGTAGTCTATGATTGGCATCATCATCATTTTAATAATGATAATTTAACTCCAGAAGAGGCGAGC
>JALQTA010000072.1 GCA_023264145.1 Minisyncoccota bacterium
GTGAATCCTCGAGTACGAGTAAGTCCTCCAATTTGTCCTGGCTTCTCATCTCGATATTGCATAGTTGACTCAATATACCGTATAGGTAAATCACGATAACTACGAGGCTCAGAAGCAAATAATTGCGTATGATGAGGACAATTTACGGGCTTTAATACAAAATCTTGCTGATAATGAGTATGTACGGTCAATAGCTCTTCAGAAAACTTTTGTGCATGACCACTTATCTCATATAATTCTCTTTTGGCAATATGCGGAATAGATACTTCCTGTGCTCCATATTTTTTACTAATTTGCCTGAGTAATCCTGCAATATTATTCTTTAAGGTTGTCCCGGCAGGAGTATAAAGGGGGAGACCAGAACCTACGAGTTCTGAGAAAGTAAATAACCCTAAACTTTTCCCTAATACTCTGTGATCTCTCTTCTTTGCTTCTTCCCGATTATGCAAGAATTCTTTTAAATCTTTTTTAGAATGGAATAATATTCCATAAATTCTCTGCATACTCTCTCGACTTTGATCAGCACGGAAATAGGAAGCAGATATACTATCCAAAGCAAAAGCCGTAATATCTAATTGTCCGGTAGTCTCAATATGGGGACCACGACATAAATCTACAAAATTCCCTATTTTATATACACTTACTGTCGCTACTTCATTCTCGTGAGGCATAGATTCACCTTCTCCATAAATTTCAGAGAAATTGGTAGTACCATGAGTTTTAAGATCTTGTAATAATTCTACCTTCAATAATTGCCCTGCCTGTCGGAAATGATCAATAGCATCATCAATAGAGAGTTCACTTCTCTCAACGGGTAAATTTGCCTTAATAAGAGCCTTCATCTTGTCCTCTAGCAAAGGTAAATCCTCTGGGATAAGAGTACGAGGAAGGAGAATATCATAATAAAATCCATTTTCAGTAGTAGGCCCAACTCCAAATTGAGCTTCGGGGAACATGTCATATACTGCCGCTGCCAGGATATGTGCACCGGTATGTCTTTTGGTATCTAGAGATAATTTTTCACTCATACAATGTATTATATATATGTTCCATATTAGCATAAGAGGGGATAGAGGGCAAGATTATCTCCTTGTAACTATACTGCAATCTAAAAAGATTATTCTCTTTCCTTTTGTTTATGAAATTGTTTAAACGTAGCCACAATAGCCATGGCATGACCACGCCCTAAATCAAAATCTTCATGCAACCAATTAATAATAGCCGTAGCCTTAGTCTCCGGAGTAAATAATCCCTTAGCTTTAGCTAATTCACGAAAATCCTCAGGAGTTTTGCCTGTTTTGGCGTAAATATTGTTAATATAGGCTTGGAATGACATAAAAATATGAGTTAATACTATCCATATATCCTATCATTATCTTGAAATAATCACAAAAATAGACCATAATACAAAGCATTGGAGAGATCGCATAGTCCGGTTTATTGCGCTGCATTCGAAACGCAGTATAGGGTCAAACCTATCAAGGGTTCGAATCCCTTTCTCTCCGCAATTAGCGAGTGGTGGGAATTTATTCCTGCCACTCACTAATGTGAATAGAATATAGCAAGTAGTAGTACTACTTGCGTGGAGATTCGAAAGTCGGAGCCCGGTGTGAGTTTCCCTGAAAGGGAAGGCGAACACAGCGAGACGGGGTCGCGGAAATTTACCGTCAGGAAAATTATCTGTGACCGAATCTCTTTCTCTCCGCAAAATTAAGAATAGGGATAATATCCCTGTTTTTAATTTCCGTGAGTTAATGAAAAGGGTATTCGAAGCCAGGGAAGGGGTCGGGAAACGGGAGTTTCCTGTGGCGGAAGTATTGAAACCGAGTGGTTTCAAGGAGCAAATCCCATTTGCGACGAGTTCTAATCGCTCTCTCCGCAAATATTTAGTAATTTAATATTCAAAATGGTATAATAAGATAGTAGGTAATTTAAATTATACAGCTTATGAAAAGCAATAATTCAAAAAATCAGCATGTTGTTCCAAGAGAGAATGGTTGGGCTGTTAGGAAACCAGGTTCATTAAAAGATACAAAAATTTTTAGTACGCAGGACGAAGCAATCAAATTTGCGACTCAGATAGCTGAAAACAATAGATCTGAAGTTTTAATTCACGGAAAAAATGGTAGAATCAGAGAAAGAAATTCATTTGGAAATGATAAATTCCCACCAAAAGGCTAATAGTATGAAACCCATTGAAACCATATCAGGACAATTATTACTATATTTTTATTTGTTATATAGAAAAAACCCTAGTAAATTACATAATACCATAATTCATTTTAAGGTTACTAATTTTACAAATGATGGAATGTCTATAGACCCAACCCTAATAGAGACAGATATATTTAATATCAAAGAACTACAAGATTATAGCGATGTAGATCTATATAATGCTCTTCAATATTTAAAATCAAAAAATTTTATTAATTATGATCTGTTCTCTACAGTTAATAAAGAAGAATATCAACATATCCACAAACTAATACTTACTACAAATGGAGTTGATATTATAGAAGGTATTGAAAGAGGAGACTTTGAACGCAAGCAATTTAATATTACTTTTAATTTTAACATAACCAATAATACTACTATTGAAAGCTTATTAAAAGCTTCTTTCTTC
>JALQTA010000073.1 GCA_023264145.1 Minisyncoccota bacterium
TAAATAGAATGAATATGAATTATTTTAAAGAAATTCAATAAATTAAAAGTAAATCCATACATAGGGACAAAAATTAGTATAATGCATAAAAATGAAGTTTTCTCAAGAAAACAATTGGATATTTTTCCGATGAAAAAGTAGCTTTTGTACAAACCCCACAATATTATAAAAATTATGATCAAAATTTAGTAACTCAAGGATCTTGGAAACAACAAGAACTCTTCTTTGGTGCAATTTGTAAAGGAAAGAATAAGACTAATACCGTCTTTATGTGTGGTACTAATATGGTATTACGACGCGATGCCATTATGGAAGTGGGGGGGATGTGTGAATTTAATATCGCAGAAGACTTCTTAACATCATTATTTATCCACTCCAAGGGATGGAAATCTGTATATGTGCCTGAAGTATTGGCCGAAGGATTGGCTCCTGAAGACTTCATTTCATATTATAAACAACAATTTAGATGGGCAAGAGGAAGTCTTGAAGTTATCTTTAAATTCAATCCAATATTCAATAGAGGATTAACCTTTAGTCAAAAACTTCAGTATTTAGCATCAGCAAGTTACTATCTCTCAGGAGTAATTATTGTACTCAATATGTTACTTCCTCTTGTATTCTTCTTCACGGGAGCGGTGCCTCTTCTTATCTCAGGGATGACAATTGCATTAATCTTTATTCCGTATATCTACCTCGTCATGTATGTATTACAAAGAAGTAGTAATTTTACCTATTCCTTTAGTGCCCTTGCCTTTTCTATGAGTTCATTTGTGATACAGATTAAAGCTCTATTTGCGGTATTAATAGGACAAAAGAGTAGCTTTAGTGTAACCTCAAAGAAAAAGCTTACCGGAAATTTCATTCATCTTAACTGGTTGCATATTGCCTATATTACCTTAGGAGTGATTGGAATAGGGTATTCTATTTATACTAGCGGATTCACCTCTTCATTAATGAATAACGTTACTTGGTTTGGACTCAGCATTATTGTAATGATTCCGTTTATTCGAGCTTCCCTCCCAGAAAAAGCTCCTGAGACCAAGAAAATCAATATATTTATAGAAGAGAATGTACCTGTAAGTAATATTTCATAACTACTGCTGATATGAAAATTAAGCATTATTCAAGCCTAGATAACCCACAAGTATTTCCTACAGGAATTATCATAGGGTTAATGGTGCTTGTGGGATTAATATCTATTCCCCTTATCTATTTTAATAGTATTCGACTTGATGAAGCACAAAGTATCTGGCAAGTGAGCCATAGTGTGCCTCGAATTTTAGATATTATCGCCAAAGATGTACATGTACCATTGTATCATCTTATTCTTCACTATTGGCAAGGAGTATTCGGGAATAGTATTATCTCCGCTCGATATCTCTCCTTAATGTTTTTATTGTTATCTATTCCTTTAGTATATGTTCTAGCCAAAAGAATGTATACTAAAAACATTGCCTTAATGGCAACAGCAATCTTTTCAATAGCGCCATTTATTAACTGGTATGGGAATGAGGCAAGAATGTATAGCTTACTCATGTTTGTATCATTATTAAATACTATTTTCTTTGTTAATATTTTCAAAAAAGGACATGGACTCAATTGGCTTGGGTTTATTCTTACTGCTGTTTTAGGGATATATACTCATTATTTCTTCTGGCTATTACTCGTAACTGATGTAGTATTTTATCTGGTATTTAGAAATCAATTCCCCAAAGGATCATTTATCAAATTCTTTGGAACAGGAATACTCCTCGCTGCCGCAATTAGTCCTTGGTTATACTATGTAGTAAGTTTAGGTTCTGCTGAGAACTCTAAGCCTATTCTTCAGGCACCAAGTACCATCGACTTCTTTAATATCTTCTCTCAATATTTATTTGGATTTCAACCAGATTTGATCAATAGTATTATTCTCTCAGGATGGCCTATTATCGTGATAATGATATTCACTTCATTACAAAAGAAATTAGATAATCCACCTCTTACTACCTTTGTTCTCCTTCAAATCATTGTCCCTACGGGATTTGCCTTTGCGATTAGCTATATTCGACCCATATTCTTATCCCGATACTTAATCGTAAGTGGAATATTCCTCTTTATCTATATTGCCTATGTATTGAATGTCTATTTCAAAAATAAACGACGTATATTATATTCCATATTTATTGGACTCGTCTCAGTAGCCCTGATTGCTCAAATAGTTAATCCCAATACTCCAGCAAAAGAAAATTTCCAAGGAGTAGCCTCATATCTCGATGCAAAAGCTACCCCTCGAGATGTTATTGTACTCTCAGCACCATTTACCATTTATCCATTTGAATACTATTATCAAGGAGTAGCCTCAGTAGAAACCTATCCTCTCTGGGACAGAACCAAGATAGCAGCTATCCCTTCCTTCAATGAAGCAACAATGAAAGAAGAAGTAGATAAAATCAAAAATGCACATGAATATATGTATGTCGTATTATCCTTTGACCAAGGATATGAAGAAACATTCCTCAATTATCTTGAAACCAACTTTGAACGCGTAGATAAGAAATCCTTCTCCAATGATTTAACTCTCTATCAGTACAAATTGAGATATGACTCCAGGATTATAGATGATAATATAG
>JALQTA010000074.1 GCA_023264145.1 Minisyncoccota bacterium
AGCTGTAATACCGTTGCAAAGGACACCCAGAGTAAATATGGGATACTAATATATGTCACCCAACGCATATATGGCCAAATAGCAATCATAGCCCAGATGAGGGTAATAAGTAACAAGATAATATCTACAGAAGCTAGTAGATTATTCCTAAGCCCAAATTGCAATACTGAGAAAGCAGCATTGAATAGTAAATTCAGTACAAAAGGTAAAGTTACTATCCAGGGAATTTTTCCTATCGCTGCTTGATAGAAAACACTACCGAAACTCACAAATATAATCACATATAATATTGACCATACAGATCCGAATAAATAGGAAGGAGGAGCCCAGGAGGGTTTGATGAGATTCTCATACCAATTATAGGTGTTCATATTTTTTATATTATATAGCTTATTATAGCATAAGAAAATAAGCCTCTAAATATTGTACTAAAATTGCACCTAATAAACACAATTCCATATACTCTTAATTTACACAAATACTGTTTGAGCCTAATGAATTTATTAATTAATCAAAATTGGGCTTAAATTTTTCAGCATATGGAATAAGTATTACTTCTAGCTTATTGTAAATTTCTATAATTTTATTTTGATCTGTGGAACTATAAACCGGGTTAATAGTAGGTAATTCTGAGTAATCTCCTTTTTTATTTTTTTTAAAATTTCTTGGGCATTCTTTTTTACTACTCCATATCGAGGAATATATTGCTTATCATCTATGGATAGCTGTTTTCGTTCTTTTGAACCTATATTTTTTGAAACACCATAACGTCCCCAGGAAATCACATATTGTTCTAATCTTTGAATAATTTGGCAATCAATTTGGTTCAGATCATATTTTTCTCCACCTCCTAGAAGTTCATCTATGTTTCTATCGTGAAAAGTTAATTTTTTGTCTAGATCACCAGGTTGACTGTCTTTAGTTTCTGATTTAACTAAAGCCCCTTCTTTACACACATATATTCCCTTTATGAGATTTTCAATAGCTAATCCATATAACATCTGCCATACGGGTGCTAAATCGGGTTCACATACTAACAATTTATACTCTAGTTTTATGTCATCATCCTTCATTGTAAGCCACTTATCATAAACTAAGTCAGCTGATATCTTAAGACCTCTTGCAGTTCGAAGCCATGTATTTGGATCATTAGCCTGATTACTCCGTATTGTCAAAAATATTTTATCCCAGTTAGTTTTTGCCATTTTATTACCCTACCCTCGTACACAATTCCACCAAGAATCCATTGATATCACGGACATAGCCAACTATTTGTCCCCAAGGTTTTTGGACCGGTTCTTTGACCACTATTGCTCCTGCTTCAACTGCTTGTTTGAAGGTGCTATTAATATCATCAGTAACAAAGGTAATTTCAAAAGCTGGTGGTGTTGTGGACTTGTCAGATTTAGCTATACTAATACCATTATATTCAGCAACACTATAAGACGCGAATGCAAGGGTGGTTCCTCCCGTTTCTAGCTCAGCATAATCTTTTTCAGGGGTAATGAGTTTTTGGGTAAATCCAAAGGCTTTGATATAAAAATCTATTGTCTCCTCAACATTGTCAACATATAAAATGGTATAGCTATAGGTTATCATAGAGAATTTTCTTTAGTATATTTCTATTATAACATATAAAAGGTAATGATGAGGACTTTATCCCCTTCCCGAGTTCGAATCCGCATAACTCCTCAAGAATTTCATACATCCTATGTATGAAGGCAAAATCCCTCGTGCAGGAAGGCAGCGAGGGATTTATTCCCGAGTGTCGGAAACCGCAGGTGTCCGAGACGGGGCTGGGGGAGATTTTGCGGAGAGTAAGAGATTCGAACTCTTGATACCTTTCGGTATACACGCTTTCCAAGCGTGCGCACTAGACCAACTATGCGAACTCTCCAATATCTTGATTATTTTATCAGATATTTGTTTTATTGACTAGAGTAAGAGTTACATATTATTTGTTTATATATATTGACATCTATATGAAATATGGTATATTTTAACAGTTCACTTCATTTCTTTCTATCATGGGACTCATTGATCAATTTATGAATTGGGTTTTACATAAACCCTGTGCAACTGAAGGTTGTCCCCAGGAAATCTCAAGATGGATCTGTGAGGACTTAGTGGTTATTGTTGGCGATGAAGAGAGACTGTATGAGCAAAATGAGACACTCTGCTCCATCTGTCGTCAGCAACAGATTCATGAAATGTCTCTTGAAGAGGCGATCCAGCTAACTGTCGATCTCAAAACAGGAAGAGCCTAGATTGGAAGAGATTTAGACTTCTGAACTGTTCAATCCATTCTTTATCAGGAGCTCAATGCGAGCTCCTTTTTTCTTTCTATTTCTAACTTTCCTTCTTCTTGCTCAAAGCTCTATAATATGCTAATCTTTCTATAGACAAAGTTATATATAATTATAATCAACATACTATGGATACATCCAATAAGCCAGATGCTCTGACCCGAGTTTCTCTCTTCTTTGTAAATAAGTGGAGAATTAGTTTACTTTTATTCATTGGAATTCTTGTTTTGGGAGTTGGTGCTTATACCAATTTTCTCAAGAGAGAGGGATTCCCTACTATTGAAGTTCCTGTAG
>JALQTA010000075.1 GCA_023264145.1 Minisyncoccota bacterium
GCAACAGCCGAGAACTGGAGTACCATCATGGCTGTATTGATATCCATCTGATTGTCCTCTCCAATCTCTTCATGAGCACTTTGCTCCAACAATTGCAAGACCGACTCGAACAAGAACACACCAAACTGTTCCAGCGACTCCATATATTCCCTGACAATTTGAGTGGCTTCCATAGGCGATATATTATCATACTGCTCCAAGACTTGCGAGTGTATCCAATCAGGCAAGGTAAGCTTTTGCGGATTAAGAGCATATATCGCCAAGTGATCCAGAAGCGTGACAATGAAACCGGACAGCGATAGAAAAGACGCTGTATCCGAACGGTGGTGCTGTTGATAAACGAGGGTGGCTTGAAGCGTAATCCATCGATCGAGATCATTCCCATCAAAGATTTCTTGAAGAAGAGAAATGTATTAGGTGCGGCAGCCTTTGTTCCCCAATTAGCAGGTATGGCAGCAGCTCCTGAAACGGCTATTCCTTTATTTTTCTTAGGAGGATACGATGGAGCAATGGAAAAGATGGACAATAATCCAAACTTCAAAAATGTATCTGAAGAAGAGAAGTTTGCTGTTGCCACTACATCAGGCGTTATCAATACTGTATTAATGAGATACAATATTGGAGAGAAGATATTAGAGACTACGGCAGGAAAAACATTGATGGGAAGCATTCTAAAAGGAATAGGTTCAAAGACAGGGGCTACCACAATAGAAGAAGTTGTCGATAACGAAGTTAAAAGTGCTCTTTCAAGAGGTTTGATTACTGCTGCCGCAGGAGCAGGACACGGTTTTTCATTAGGGGCACAGATAAAAGCAGGGGAGATAGCTTCTGAAGAGCTTTACAATAAAATGAAGGAGGAAAAACTATTTGATACTCCTGAAACATTTACTGAGGCTTTCCATCAAGTAATGGAGTCGGGATTAGATATGGCGATGGGTAGTGTCCTTTTAGGTGTTCCAAAGACATTTCAGAAATCATTAAAAGAAAATAATTATGAAGGCATAACATCTGATGAGTTAGAGATTTTAAATGCGTATGCCAACTCTTCTGAATTTTTAGAGTTTAAAAAAGCTCAGATAGGTCAGAAGGTAGCTTCAAGAGAGATAACTAAAGAGCAAGGCGTTCAAGAGATAGCGGCTCTTGAGACCAACATATCAATCTATAAGTCTATCCCTGAGAATCTATCTGATGCAGGAAAGAGAAAGGCGATGGGATTGTTGAGTGAGAAAAGACAATTAGATTCTTTCATTCAAGGTAAGGATAAGGCATTAGTAAAAAAGCAGATAGATAGAATTGCAGAGATTAATAAGCAGTTAGAGGCATTACCTGATATGAAAGAGGAAACACCTGCTCCTGCCGAAGCTCCTGCTGCTCCTGAAGCACAACCTGCAAAGCCTAAGACGCTTGACAAGATTGAAGAAGGTGAGGTTCGTGATTTTCTTTTAGATGAGTTAGAGTATTATGAAGGTAGAATTAAAGAGCATAAAGAAATTACAAAAAAAGCTGCTAATAGATTCCCGTTTCTTTTAAGACCTCTTGGAAAAGGTGCTGAAAAAATTGACAATTATTTAAGCAATAGGTCAAAAGTTAAAAAGATAGAGCAGATTAAAAACAATCCTGAGCAATACATAAATGATGAGATAGAAAGATACGAAAAATATAAAGAAGAGGAAGGAGAAGATTTTGAATATCAACCATACTTAGACCAATTATACGATTTACAATCTAAACTACAAGAACAAAATGCCATTCAAGAGTCTGCTACTCCTACTACATTAGAAAAAGAGTTAAGAGAAAAACTTAATTATGATTATTACGAAGAGCTACTTAATAGTGAATATGAATGGCAGAGAGAACAGGCAAAAGAATTTTTAGCAGACCCTAAAGCGTTTTTTGAAAAACACATAGAGTCAGCAAAATTCATTCTTAAGAATAACCCTAATGATATTATTGCAAAAAATGTTTTAAATGATAATACCGAAAAACTTAAAATATTTAATGAAATAACAAATAAATACAAAGAAAATGCCATTCAAGAGCCAACAACAGAGGAAAGCGTGTTACGCACAGAACAACCCGAAGTGGAACTGCCAACAATGGGAGAAGGAAACGCCCAAGAAACAACTACCCAAGAAGGTGTCGCTCCTGCGAAGCCGGAAGAAGTAAAGCCGACTGAAGCGTTAAAAGATGTCGAGAGCACTACTAAGGCGTTAGAAGAAAAAGACAAAACAAATTGGAGTGACATTTCAAAATTATCTCCATTAAAATCAGGTTCGTATAAAGAAAGAAGCGACCTACACGAAGCTATCTCCGAAGCCTACCACAAAGCAAAAGCTGACGGCTCTAATCCTGAGTTAGTAAAGGCTGTTGAGGATTTAATTGGGAAGCCGACTGAAGAAGGTATTCCTTTAGAAGTAAAAGTAGATTTAGCAAGTATAATAAAAACAAGACTTAGAGAGGAAGGTGTTAGTCAAGAGGAGAGGAATAAATTAACGGGCACAAGAGAAAATCCGATAATTACTTCTGCTACTAAAGCTGATTATGAATCTTTATTAAAAAGTTATAAAGAAAGTAAACAAAAGCAATTAGCAGATTTTG
>JALQTA010000076.1 GCA_023264145.1 Minisyncoccota bacterium
AACTTTCCTCCTGCATGCAACTTAGTCATAATAGTTTCTAATGTAGAAACTCCTGTTTTAGGGTGAATATCTACCGGAATACCTCGACCATTATCTTCTACTCGTACCTTATTATCAGGAAGCAGATCAACAACAATGGAGTCACAATAGCCACCCATAGCCTCATCAATAGAGTTATTAACAATTTCCCAAATAAGATGATGTAATCCTTCAGTTCCCGTAGATCCAATATACATCCCAGGTCTTACTCTCACTGGCTCTAATCCTTCTAAGACATCAATCTGTGCTGCCGAATATTCTTGACTTGGTTGCTGTTTTTTTGCCATATATGTTACTATTCTTTTATACTCCATTATACCATAATTAGGTTCACTAGTCTATATGAAACCCATTATTGTCCTATTAGGTCCTACTGCAACAGGAAAATCAAGCCTTGCTATTGATTTAGCACAAGTATTCCAAGCTGAGATAATCTCTGCTGATTCACGACAAGTATATACAGAATTCACCATTGGAAGTGGAAAAGTATTACCCTCAGAAATGAAATCAATCCCTCATCATATGATCAATATCAAACATATCTGGGAAGAGTTTAATGTATCTCAATTTCAAACTATGACTCAAGAGATTCTTAAAAACCTCCATACTCATGAAATACTTCCCTTTTTAGTTGGAGGCACTGGTCTTTATATTGATGCAGTTATAAAAAACTATCAAATACCCCCTCAAGAACCCAATAAAGACCTCCGGGAACAATTATCACATTATTCCCTATCTGAACTCCAATCCATATTACAGAATCAATATCCTGAACGTGTATTTAATACCTCAGACTGGAATAATCCTATACGACTCATCCGAGCTATTGAAGTTTTATCTAGTCCATTATCACTGAACACTCATCCCATACCGAGTCCATATGCACCTCTTTATATTGGGTTATCATCTTCTTTAGACACTATAAAAAACCGCATTATCAAAAGAGTAGATGCAAGACTGAATCAGGGAGCTATCGATGAAATTATTGCAATACGTGCTTTATTAAAAGACTATGTTAGCCATTCCGAAGAAGAATCTATATTACAAAGCCTAGGGCTGGGAACTGTTGCTATTTGTCAATTTCTTGATAACACTATATCTTTTGACAGAATGCGAGATCGATATATTCAATCTGAATATCAATATGCAAGACGCCAATTAACATGGTTTCGAAAAAATTCTGATATTCATTGGTTTGAATCTGAAGACAATACACTTCTAAAAAATACTTCTCTTCTGATTAAGAATTTTTTGAAATAATACCTTGTACCGTATCTTTCCCTAAATGAAACGTATCAAATAAGAAAACATAGGCTCGGAACACTAAAATTGATATTCCAAACACAAATAAGGTTAATGATATTGGAGGGAAAATTCTGTCTGATATAATATATTCTTGCCATACCGTATACTTTGCCAGAAACACATGAATCGTACCTAATATAAATGCCGTATAACTGATATAGCGTATTAATCGACGCCATAATTTAGGACCTAATACCCGTATAACCACAATTTCAGATATACAATAACAGACAAAAAATAACACGAGCCCCAAAATACCATAAAAAATAACCCAAAAGTTATCCCATAATATAAGGGGGTTTGGGAACACATAAATCAATGTCCCCACAAACCCATGAAGCAAAATATAAAAAAAACCAATAATACCCAATTGCTTTCTATAATGCAAATAGGTATCAAAATAATTCCAAAATTTAGCCAAAGATCCTATTAAGAGAGAGAATCCAATAAGAAGATATCCCGTATTGGTAAATCCTTTGAGAAATATTTCAATTATCTGTACATCCTTATAGGTAGTCCAAAGGTAATAAACAGAGAACAATGGTATTGTAGTAAAACTAAATAAAATAATATTTTTCCAGGGATTGATTTTTTTTATTTTTGAGGCCATAGAGAATTATGATAAGATAATATTCTGTGTTTTTTGAATTGTGTCGGCAAAATTAAATTTTGTAACATATTCTTTGCGCTGTTTTTTTATCTCAGCGGTAATAGGAGTATTCAGAGTATTTTGAATAGCTTGTGCCCACGCTAATATATCTTCCGTCTGTATATATTCTATCATATCTTCTCCTATTTCTTGAGAACTCGGTATATCAGAGGCAAGAACCGTAGCACCATACTGTAAAGCCTCTAATATAGGAAACCCAAAACCCTCATAATATGAAGGGTATGCTACTATGTGAGCATATTGATATAATATATCTTTCTCTTTATCTGTTACTCTCCCTAATTCAATGATATCATTGCTATATTCTGATTTTTCAATTGTTTTTTTAATATCTTTATACCCATATCCTGGTTCTCCAGCTAAAATAAGTTTTATCTGTGAATGATTTTTTTTCACTTGATTAAATGCCTCAATCAAGGTAATAAGATTTTTCCTAAGCTCCTTTCTCCCTATCATTAAAATATACTGTTCGGTTTTGAAGAGAGTTATTTCCTGCCTTATCTGATCAGCTTCTGTGGATATATCAGATTCTGGAATACCCGATAATACTACATTGATTTTATTTAA
>JALQTA010000077.1 GCA_023264145.1 Minisyncoccota bacterium
AGCGTGGCAAGCTCAGAAAGCTGCTACGCAATGGGTAATGCGTCAACAACTTGGAGCACCCGCTCGATTTGGACAGGATATATCTCCTCCACCTTTGTCCTTTTATGATATCTTGTAATGTGTCCCAACAGTTTTTAGAGCCGATGCACCCCGCGTCGGCTTTTTCATTGCCTAAAATCTCATATTATGGTATAAGAATAGAGTTGTTTCATCCTAGGAAATCTAGATGGAATTATGGGTATTTTCTTTTGGCCTCTTGTCCTTTTATCTTTGATAGTGAGTATTGGGGGATCATGGGTTGTGAGTGTATTTACTACTATTATCTTGCAGTGGATGCACTTCTTTGAACCTGATGAACTAATCCATATTCAGAATGTGGAACAGCTCATCGTCATCCTGGCAGTCATCATCTGCATCATCACCTCCATCATTTCTTTGCTTGCATTGAATGAAGTTCAGAAAAATCTTACCTCCATCCGTAGAGAACTTTTGCGGTTGGAACAGCGAAAAGATTGATCTTCATTCTTCTCATCCGCCACCCCTCACAGGGTGGCTTTTAAATTCCCCTCTTGAGGGGGGGCAGGCTTTGCCTGACGGGGTGGAGAAAGATTGGGAGTAAATCAGATTTGCGACAGATGGGTGGAGATATGTTATCACAAACAAAACCCCCATAACACGAAAGCGTGTAGGGGGGGGGAGACTAAGGAAGATTGATACATATCCCTTTTCCTAAATCTGGTCGTGGTACTATGAGAATGATTGCAATATGAGTATGAATAGGAATAACACTATCGTCAGCTCTACAGTTATTGGTTTCAAACCATAGTTCAGCTTCTATCTTAAAATCTTTTACTTCAGGATGAGCGAAAGTCGCAAGAATATCTTGTACATGAATAGAAGTATTTGTACGTTTGATATGATCAATAACTAAGCGACAGATAATTATCTTAACTTCTGAAGAGCAAGAGCCGCCGTTCATTCGGGGGCTTTTTCATTTGCCAATACTCTCAATTTTTTTCTAAATATGCTATAAATAGAAAAGAGTTTTCATTTAAAACTATGCCCTCTGAGCAAAAAGTTCCAACATTCCGTCCCTTTGGGGAGGTGGTGAGAGGAATACAACAAATCGATGCAGAAGACTTGAATCAGCAAATTCTCTCATTGCATGAATTTCAAGTCATCACCCCCGAACTGTGGAATATTCAGATTACCATTTAGCCAAGAGCGACTCAACCGAGTATGCTCTTTTTACTTTATAGACAGTGGTCAATATACATTGACAAAATAGCTAAAATATGCTATATATAACACGGTAATTCTATCCCTCCCCTTTAGGGGAGATGGTCCATGAGCAAGTCCAACATTCTTTCAGGTGTCATTGGTCTTCTCCTCGGAGCGGGTGTCCTTGCGGCGGTATTGATTCCTCAGTATCAGACTCGCATTGCAAGTCTGGAACAAGAGAAGCGGTTTACTGCTGCTCTTGATGCGCTGAAGCAATCCGTTGAGGCAATCCCGGCCTACCGGCTCGAATTGCTTGTCCCCATGACAGGACCTCAGGAGGTTTGCTCCAAGGTTGATGCCAGGGCTGCTGCACGCGCTCAGCTTGCCCGCACGGAGGCGGAATTGAAGGCCTTGCTCAAGAAGCCTTCGTCCCCCCTACGTGGAGTATGGTGAAATTCCACGACCCATCCCTCTCAAGCCCTCCTCACAGGTGGGCTTTTCATTTTCCTCTAAAATTCTCCCTCCTATATATATTTAGGAGGGGGTGATCCAAAGGGGCGGGGTGGAGGTAGATTAATAGTAGTCAAATAATATTGACAAAATGGGTAAAATATGAGTATAATACAATCTCACATGGTTGTTTATCATGGAACTGGGGCGCATCGTTTTCATTTTCCTGATCCTGATCGCCTTTCTGGTCGGACTCACAGGAATACCCTTCATTCGCTGACTCTCCTCACCACCCATCCCCCTCAAGCCCTCCGCACAGGTGGGCTTTTTATTTTGCTCAATAACTCGTAATTATACCCGAAATATGGTATAATAGGGGTAAATAATACTTTTATGAATAAAGAACAAGAAAGAGCAGAATTACATAAAACAATTTGGCAAATAGCAAATGATTTACGGGGTAGTGTTGATGGTTGGGATTTTAAACAATATGTATTAGGGATATTATTCTATCGATTCATCAGTGAGAATTTGACTAATTATATAAATGCTGATGAGCGACGTTCGGGGAATATTACTTTTGATTATACAAAACTTTCAGATAAAGAGGCAGAATTTGGGCGGGCTGACACAGTAAAAGAAAAGGGATTTTATATACTTCCCAGTGAATTATTCGTCAATGTGAGGAAAACCGCTCGCGGTGATGATAATCTTAATGAAACCTTGTCTCGAATATTTAAGAATATCGAAAATTCAGCTAAAGGAGCAAGTAGTGAAGATGATCTCAAAGGATTATTTGAAGATTTAGATGTAAATTCTAATAAATTAGGAAGTAGTGTAGAAAAACGTAATCAAAATCTCATCAAATTACTT
>JALQTA010000078.1 GCA_023264145.1 Minisyncoccota bacterium
AAACCAAATATTAAAATCATAAATATAGTCCATTGATACACCGATATCTTGCCCCATTTAGAAGTGACTTCTAAATATTTAGGATTTGTACTAGCATACCAGATAATTATTATAGAAATGATAATTGCTATTACTGTTACTGCTGAGATTATATCTGGCAAAATGAATAATTTAGCAACTATATCATTTTGTAGAGATAGTGGAGACAATACAGTTACTATTGCTCCTATACCTGCTATAGCACTTAAAATAGGTGTAAAGAAATTAGACTCCTGATTATTCATAATTATTTGTACTTAAAACTACTTCATAGATCTTATCTTAATATATCATACTACTAATATTGAACTAATCTTTCCAACTATCATGTAATGGGATTATATTCTTTAACTCTATTATATCTTTATCACAACCTTGCAGATCATTTTCCCAACAAATAATACCATCATATGGGGATTGGGGTTTATAAGCACCATTTTGTGTATATGAAGACTTATATGTAACATAGAATATTTTTCCTTCTTTTTGTGCTGAACAAATCTCATTAGATACATCTACGAACTTATGCCTAATCCGCTCATCTGGAATTGATTTAATTAATGTTTTATTTTCTAATAGATTACAAAATAGTTGCACACTATTTCTCATTACAACATCAATATACTCTAGAAGAATACCAGAATCCTCTTTATATCTATTAATATTCACTTCTGTAGTTAAGTTGTCATATTGAGATAAATTTATTTTCCATTCGTTAAATAAATTTTTCACCTCTACAGTATCTTGATAAATGCCTAAAATCAATTGTTTGTCAAGAGCAGATATATTCCAATTTGATACCATCTGTATATCAGCTAACTTCTCAAGAACAAGAATACGAGGAGAAAATTTAGGAATATGAATAGAAACATCTTGAATATTTAGATTTTTATTATATAATTTTTCAATCGATGAAATAAAATTCATATTTTCCCATAGATCTATTATTAAAGTAGTTTCAAAAAAATGTTGTAACTTTTCACGCTGTTTACGTTCTTTATTTAAAGGAATTATAAGTTGACAGTAGGCAACAACTAAACTAAATATTGTAATAATGAGTGTTATACTATTTATCGGTTCATTTTGTATAGCAATATTTATAAATTCCATACAACTACCTCCCTACCTATTCCCCTTCGCTCGGTTATGAGTTTTACATAACATCTGGCAATTTTTGATATCCGTTGCTCCACCTTTGCTCCATGCAGTGATATGATCAGCATCCATATCAGCTAAACTCCATATTTTATCTTTATTACTATCATTCCCGATAGCACAGAGGGGACAATTAGATATTCCTTTGCTTTTGGCTTCATCTGTTTGTATGGTATAGACGGATTTTTTGGTAGCTTCATCAAAAATTCTCACATCAAGTAATTTGGTATCCTGACTACCTCCGAGAATATATTCGAATATTCCTTTCCGATTTTTGACATAAAAGTCAGTACAGAGTTTATGTACTTGAGCCGAGACTTCATTAGGATCATAGGCTATTTTGTGATAGGTCTCATATAATCTCCCCCACTCCAAACCTTTCATTTCACTTTCTACATCTTTGAAAACTCCTGCAACCCAATCAATCACCGTATTAAAATAAGTCTTGAGTTCAGCAATATTGGTATCATAGCGATGACGGCTCATATAATCTCCAATATTACCCTTACTTACCCATTCCAAAGCTCTCTCGAGGAATTCTTGCCTATTAGCACTTCCGGTAATATAGGCAGACCATTTTTGAATATTGGCATTTTGAGTATTACTAAATTCTTCTTTCCCAAGAGTGACAAATGGTCCAGAATATACCGCATTCAAAAGTTCCTGATTATTGAGCGGTACTCCTGCAATATTAATGGTACGAAACCATTCTTTGATTTCGCTTTCTGTCCCTTCACATTGATAAATCAATAAGGGAGTATTGAGAATTTTTTGCTGTTTATCGTCTGCAATCCCCGTAAAGTATTGCTCCATTCCTCGCTCATCCTTTACTGCAAATTTATTAGTCACATAACGCCCAATACTGGTAATTCTCTGTTGTCCATCCAATACCTCAAAGCTATCTGTACCAACCGTATTAAAATAGATCAATCCCAAAGGATACCCCTTGAGAATAGATTCTATGACAGCCACATCTCGTTTCCCGTCAGCATAAATATAATTTCGCTGATATTCTGGCTGAATAGTAAGTTTCCCCGCAAGTCCAAACAATCCCTTCCCCTCCAATTCATTATATACAAAACCTTCACAAATATCTTTTACCGTAATGTCTGTTCTGAGTATTGTCTTCATAGATTTATCGCTTATGTTTAATGAGTACTCGGGCATATATTTCATTCCCATGAATAGTAAATCTCTTACCATAATTGGGGTTATCCTGAACATATCTATCAATCCCTTTAATTTCAAATTGCTCAGGGCTATATTTAT
>JALQTA010000079.1 GCA_023264145.1 Minisyncoccota bacterium
ATAGATAATAATTTTTCAATAGGAATAACTTCTTGATTTTCACTTTCTTTATCTCGAAGAATAACCGTTCCATCTACGGCTTCTTTACGCCCCACAATAAGAGTAATCTCTGCATCTGATTTTTTTGCCTTTAATAATTGTTGTTTTAAACTTTTTAATCCAAAACTTTCTTTCACTCCTAATCCATGATTTTGAATTAAAGATAATATTTTCAAGGCGCTTTTTTGTCCTTCAGGTCCTATTGAGGCCACAAATACATCGGGTAATTTTGCCTCAGATACTGTTCTTAATTTCAATTCATGCACAATAGATACTATTTCATCTACATAAATTTCAACTCCTACTGATCCAGAATCTGATTCTCCTCCCAATAAAGCAAATAATTCATTATGCCGACCTCCTCTTACAAGAACATGTTCTGGGTAATCCTGACTTCGAATTTCAAAGTAAACTCCTTCATTAAATCCAAGCGAACCTGCAAGTCCAGAATCGAGGTCATAAGGAATATCTAAGGTTTCCAAAAACTCAAGTACAGACTTAAAATGCTGAGATTCCTCCTGACTGAGATAATCTACAATATGAGGTAATCTTAAATTCATGTCTGATTCTTGATCTGAAAGCTCATGATAGAGCCGAATAGGATTATACTCTAATGATTGACATAATTTAGCATATCTAGGCTGCGCTTTAAGAGCTAAATCATCATAATATTTTTTCCGAGATTCTTTTCCCCCTAATTCATTAATCGAAACAATAAGATTTTTAATCCCTAATTGCCCCAACATACGATAGGTAGTCAAAATAAGCTCAGCATCTCTCACTGGCATACTATCTCCTACACATTCTGCTTTAAATACATGTAATTGTTTAGGCGCAGTTGTAAGATCATTATCTTCATCCACCAATGAAACGCCATAATCAAAGACCTTATAGGGCTCATCTATATAATCTATATTATGCTCTAATATAGATTGCAATATATTAACCGGACCAGGAACACTCATAACTACAGCATCTTTGGTCGCTCTTTTTAATGTTAATAATGATTTTTTATCATTAAGATTAAGCTGAAATAAAATATCTTGAGAAAAGAGTGATGATCTTTGTGTAGTCGTAAAGATAGTGTGCGTGTATCCAGTACTGTGTAATGTGTTTTTAATATCTGACACCACACCATCCCAAATAACTGCCATATCAGCACGAATTGGCATTGGAGATAATTGTTGTTTTTCTGATTGAATCACATTTTTCTTCATATACCTTCTAAGTCAATTAATTTCCTTCAAATTCTTCTTGTGAAAAAAAGGTGAGATTATTCAAGGGCAAAAGACGCACCATAGGCTTTCCTACAATATAAGATTTATCTAATTCTCCCCAATAGCGAGAATCAGAGCTATTTCCCCGATTATCCCCTAAAACAAAGTATTTATTCTCACCTAAGGTAATATCAACTAACTCTGGGGCAAGAGTTTGAATTCCATCCGAAATATAAGCTTCACTTAATTCCGTAGGAATAATGGAGTTGTTCTCATATACCAATACCTTGCCATCCTTAATAACTATTCTATCTCCTGGTAACCCGATAATTCTTTTAATATAATATTCTTGAGGGGCATTCTCTGCAATAAAGTCAGTTTTAAACACAATAACTTCAAAGCGTTTTGGTTCACGAAATCGATATGATAATTCATCTACCACAAGGTAATCTCCATCTGAAAATGTTTGTTCCATTGATCTTCCTCGCACTAAAAAGGGTTGAGCAACATATGTTCTTATTACCACATAAATTATTGCAAAGATGATTATCGTTTTGACAAAATCCCAAATTTCAAGCCATATTGTATTTGATTTTTTTTGTGTTTCTGATGATGCTTCCATGGCCATAAGCGCTTCTTTTAGATACAGCTATTATACACTATTTTCTGTATTTAGTAAAGCCCTAAATATGGCTTATATATATTATTTAATTATATGTTAGTCTATAACATATTTATATCTCTATACTTCGATATCCTGACTTACTAATAATAATATGGTCCAGTAAAGGAATTGCCATAAGCTCCCCTACTTCCTTCAATTTTTTTGTGAGCAGGATGTCAGCTTGGCTCGGAGTTACATCTCCAGAAGGATGATTATGTACCACAATAATTCCTGCTGCTTGGTATTTAATAGCCGGAGTAAAGATATCTCGTGGATGAGCAATACTTTGATCAATAGTACCTATAGAAATAATCTCATCGTGAATAATTTGATGTTTCACATTTAAATATAATCCTCTTAAATACTCTTTCTTTAAAGAATACATATCACTCACAAATTTCCAAACACCTTCGGGAGAAGATACTTGTGGCAAATCTCCAGTATCTTCAGAAAACATCCTTCTTCCAATCTCAAAACAGGCAAGTATTTGAC
>JALQTA010000007.1 GCA_023264145.1 Minisyncoccota bacterium
AAATACCTCTTTATAAGTAACACAGTTTTTATTACCAATAATCACAAATTGTTTATTTGCTTCTAGTATCCAAGCCAAAAATTCGCGGAAGAGGGAAAAGGGTGGATTAGTAATAATAATATCTGCCTCATCTCTTAATTTCTTAATCTCATCACTGCGAAAGTCTCCGTCTCCTTTGAGATATTGCCATTCCAAATCTTCCACATTAACCTCTCCTTCTCCTGTTTTATCTATGGTGAGGGTGAATATTTTCCCATTTTTGGCGGTTTTCTTTTTATCATATTGAGGGCTATTCTGCTCGAATAAACTTGCCTGATAGGTCTCTTTGAGATGTTTGCTCTCAGCAGCATAGCTCGTACTAATGAGTTTTTTCAAGCCAAATTCTTGGAACTTTTGGGCAAAAAACTTGGTAAAATTACTCCATTCAGGATCATCACATGGTAATAATACGGTCTTACCCCGAAACACATCAGGATTATATTCTATATAGGCAGATATTTCTTTCTCAATATCATGATATTGAGTATAAAATTCATCATTTTTTGCTCTTTTTGCTTTAGTTAGATTACTATTTGCCATAAAATGCGTATATATACTCTTATTATAGCATATTTTGATCAAGTTTACGAGTCCTTTTTCGTTGATGTAGTATAATTTACATCAATAAACTTTGAAAGGGGAAGAATACAATGATATACCATATTTTTAACCTCAGACCTAAAGGCATGTAAATATAACGGGGCATCTAAATCAATGTCTTTAAGTGTTTTAAGCTTTTCGTCATCTTCATGAAATATACTTTGTAAAAATAAGTGTATAAAATCTTGCTTTGATAAGTTTTTTATACCTATTATAGATAATTGATAGCTATTTTGTAGTTTGTCCCATCGTTCTTGAAAAACTGCTAAAGAATTATCATTAGGATATTTCTCTTTCATAATATCCAAAACCTCTTCAAAAAACATCTTGGGCTTATCTTTGTCCTTACCTTCATCTTTTATTCTATTGTTAATAATAATTTTATCAGAACGGTTCATAAATATTCTAAAATCAATGAGATAGGATCTAAAATATTTAATATCAAAATTATCAATATTTATTCTAGAGTCATCATATAAAATATCTTCATTACCATTACTAGAAATAAATAATGTAGTTTTAGAATCACCCCCAAAATCTGAAATGTTTTCTTTTAACCTTTTTGCTCTTTTTTGATAGGACGCTACGATTTTTTGAATTGCTTCTTCTGAATATCTCATAATTGTCTTATTTATGCCTATAATTATATTTACTATTATTATTTTAGCATATGAGACTTTACATAAAATAAAACAACATATACCCTTGGAACGATTTTGTTCGGAGCATCTTTCCTCTTATTCTATCTTTCCGAACAACCCAAGTGACAAGGGTATATGTTGTCTGATAATTCCCTCCTAATCCTAATCTGCTACTCGTATACCTACATTCCCCTTTTTCTTACCCGTATCTGCATAATGAGCTTACCTATTATTTAAAGGATGTAATTTTTTTCTTTTGTAAAGTTTGTACATTCTTTGAAGAAATCACACTTTCTCCTGTTTGTTTCTCGAGTGTTAATCGTGCTTGTTTGGCAACATTTCCTCCTTCTTGTGCGACTTTTTTATTTTCACTCAAATTTTTTGGTGTTTTCTTTTTAGAAATTTCTGTTGTCGATGCTTCTGCAAGCATATTCAAAACCAATTCAAGATTGGTCATATTATCTCTTAAATTTTGCTTTTTTAGACTCTTAAATTGCTTATATTCCTTGATTGACTTATCTGCCCAGGCTTTTGTAATTTCATCGGTTAGTATAGCATATTCTAATCCTTCTTTTACCCCTCTTTCTTGCCATTCATCTGTTAGTTCTTTTCGTACCTCAATACTTTTTAATCTTTGATTAATCCACTCTTTAGAATATCCTTTTTTGAGATATGTTTGCATAGCTCTTTCAAAGGCTAATTCAGGATCTTCTGTCTCTTCTATTCTCTGATACCCTACTTGTGCCAACCAAAGTTTAAAGGGTTCAGCTTTGGGAGACGGAATTGACTGAATAAGTCTTAATATATTTTCTGTATCTAAGACATCAGTTTCATAAAACTTTCCGTCTGAAGACTTCATTTTCAGTTGTCCCACATTTTGGGACAACTGACTTTCTTCCTTGTTTAACTTTGTCTTTAAAGCATTCCAATATTTTCTTGGACGAGGACTTTCCGTGAGAATTTCAATTATATCAATGATAGAAAAATACCAAAGCTCTTTTTCTTCATCAAAATAGCGTCGTACTTTTTTTTGATTAAATAAAATGATTGAATGTTCTTTTTTCATACCTCTTTATATTAAAGATTTTTATGACGTCTATAATTTATTTTATTATATCATATTGAGAGATATTGCTCGCTCCCACTCAATAATCTGGGCTTTTCTCTCTGTTCCCCATTTATACCCTCCAAGTTTACCGCTAGAGCTTATCACACGATGACAAGGGATAAATAATGCAACAGGATTACTGCCTATTGCATTACCCACTGCTCGAGAGGCTTTGGGCTTGCCGATTTGTCTCGCTATCTCTCGATAGGTGGAATAGTGTCCAAAAGGGATAGTAAGGAGTGCTTGCCATACTCGGAGCTGGAATTCTGTTCCTTGAATATGTAGTCTGATAGTAGATTTTGTATTTCTGTGCTGAAATATAGATAGAGCTTCTTGTTGTATACTATCTTGTGTATGTAAAAGAGGAATATTCGGGAATTGAGCTTTTAAGTCTTCTACCGCCTGCTCTTTATCTGTATAAAAAGCCAAGCTACATATTCCATATGTTGTTGTGGCGATAAGGATATCTCCAAAAGGAAGTTGTGCAAAACTATACTTGATAGTCTCTATCGGGTGAGTGGTATCTATAAGAATATGAGGATGGGTCATTGAGGCGGGTATTATATTATGTATTATAGCAAATAATGAAATCCACCTCCTGAAGGACAAAATACATCCACCCCGCTATCTACAGATAGCACTCCCTCCCAAACTAAAGTATGGGAGGGAGAATTTTAAAGAAAAAACCCGCCGACAAATCGGCGGGTTGCAAAGGGTAAAGTCAATTGATCGGCTTTACCATGGGAATACTCTGTAGAGGAACATTACCTTGCACACAAAGCGCAAAATCTTCTTGCCCCTCTTGGAGATTGGCGGGGACATACAAATCCCATTGTCCCCCTGGTAAGTTTTCATGTTGCCGCAGAGCCCTACACATCTGACGCACCTGAGAAGCCCATTCAAAGCGCTTATCACGAGCATAGCGCAAATCTTTGATCTCTTGTTGTTGCAAGGCTAACTGCTTGCGCAAACTATTGATCTGTTGTACTTGAGATACTGTCTGATTCTGTAAATTCTCGAGCTTTTGGTCTTGTCCTTTTGCGTAAGAACCCAAAACGATCAAGAGAACAGAGAGTAGCACTGCCACCCATCCACCAGGTCCTAAGGACACTACCGAATCACCAGACCCTAGAGATACTGGCGCATCTTGGTAATCATTTTCCATGAGCTCTTCCGCAACAAGGCGGAGTTTTGTGGTACGGGATGTACGGTATCATATTTATCATTATTTGTCAATTACAAATAACTATCTTATTAGATGAAGAGAAAAAGAAAAAACCCGCCGACAGAATCGGCAGGTTGTGATGAGGAGTGATTGGACTCAGGAAGCCTTGATGCCCTCAATGGCTCTGATCAGATTTTGGAGTTGAGGCCAGATATTGACCTGAAACCATCTCATCCACTGATCAAAGTTCCTCAGTAAGTGTTTGGACTCCGGATCCAGAGTCGTCACCTGAGGTTGAGGAGCGGGCGGCAGGACCACCGGTGGGAGAACGGGAGAAGATTGCTCTTGTCCTCGATTCCCACCAATGGTGATCATCTGGTCGATACCCAGGTCACCAGCAGAAATAGGAGAGTTGTCTCCGATACCGCTGGGAATGGGGTCAAACCCCATCACCCGATATTGACCAGAGCGGACACCCTGTGAGGATACCACCCAGGTTGAGGAGAAAAAGCTCTCCTTGAAACCCGGAAGTTTCAAGGGCTGAGGGCGATTATCCTGAATGAACAGGAAAACCTTGTCCGAGATGGGACAGGTATTGCCCTCTGCGATCTGAATACGGATGGTGTTATCCACCGTATTGTCAACCACGGACAGCTGAGGAATGCAGACCTGCTGCACTGAGGAATCCTGGGACTCCCAAGCACCTGCAGATGAGACTCCAAACAGGGAAATTCCCAGAAGGAAGGAGCCGAGAAACGAATGAGGCAGAGTCATTGTGAAAAAATCACACACTTTTTATTTATACCATAAAATCCCAAAAATGTCAATATTTATAGACATTTATTTTTATGGTATACTTACTCTATATTAAAGCTAGTTATATGAAAGAATTACGTGTTGTGGGGTGTTTTCTCTGGTATCAGGATAGATTCCTCATACTGTTACGAAATAATAATCACCCCGATCCTCCTTCTTGGGGATTACCTGCAGGGAAAGTGGATATGATTGAGGGGGGATATGAATCAGATATTCAGGCTGTCATTCGTGAGACCTGGGAAGAAACAGGATATATGATACATGAGAATATGTTAGAGCCATTGGGTACTCATATATTCTATCCTTCTAATTTTAAGTTGATATTCCCTACTTTTGCTGTACAGCTTGACTCTCCTATTGAGGTTATTCTCAATCCACGAGAACATACCGAGTATCGTTTCGTTACTGCTGAGGAATGTATGCAACTACCTAATCTTATTTTTGGATTTGATGATTTGCTCTCCCGCGTTAAGTATCTCTAAAATCAAAAGAGTATGCTATACTTAGTAGATATAATTATATGATATGAATTTTATTATATCTATTATCGCGAATAGCGTCGGACTCTATATTGCTACCTCTATTGTACCTGGTGTGGTGGTGAGTGATAATGTCTCCTGGTATTACTTTGCTTTTGCGGGTCTTATGTTTACAGTGGTCTTTTCGATTATATTACCGGTTATAAAAGTTATCTCTCTTCCGCTTATTGTACTCACTTTGGGATTCTTTTCTTTTGTGCTTAATTTGATTGCTTTTTATGCTTTGGATAGGTTTTTACCTCAAATTGAATTTACTACATTATGGTCTATCATATTGACCGCAATCGTAATTAGTAGTATAAATATGATATCTAATTCGCTTTTAAAATAATCTTATGATCACTACTTATCTTACTATTGCTCTTATTGTTCTCTCGGTTCTTTTGGTTGTATCGGTATTATTACAGCAAATTGGGAATGGATTATCCCCTACTTTTGGTGGGAGTGGTGGATCTTATCAGACACGCCGAGGGTTTGAAAAGATTCTTTTCCGTGCAACGATTGTCTTTGGAGTATTGATTGTGATTACCAGTATTACCTATATTAGCTTATAGTAAGTATATTTATATCATTTTATATGGATATTATTAGACGCATCTCTAAAAAAACAATTCCAAATCCCCTTAAAAAAATGCCGTTGCCAAAGTCAGCGCTTAAACTTCCTCAGTCTCTGAATAAGATTTCTCTCCCTAAATCTCTCAGAAAAAATACCTTTTTCTTTTTGATTGTTGGATTTATTGCGGTTATGGGGATTGGAACGCTTATTTATCGAGGGATTACTACTGAAGTTCCTGCTGTAGGGGGAAGTATTCGAGAAGGAATTATTGGACAACCCCAATATATTAATCCGGTATTGTCTTTTTCTAATGATGTAAATAAGCCTGATAGAGTCTTAGAATATCTTATTTATCCGAGTCTATTTCGTCTTGATAAAAATGGTGAGTTGGCTAATGACTTAATTGATACCTATACGATTGGAGATAATGGAAGAGAATATGTCTTGAAAATTAAATCTGGTATTGTATGGGATGATGGGGCCCCTCTATCTATTGATGATGTTATTTTTACGATGGAAACTATTCAAAATCCGTCCTATAATAGTCCTCTTATCTCGGTTCTCCGAGGAGTTACTATTACTCGAGTGGATGATTTGACGGTAAAATTAAATCTCAGTTCTAGTTATTCTCCCTTTTTATCTACTCTGACCTTTGGTATTTTGCCAAAACATATTTGGCAGAACTTAGAACCCAGTGCGTTCTTATTATCTGAGAAGAACCTCAAGCCTGTTGGGGCAGGGAAATTTAAGTATAAGTCTATTCGTAAAAATCGAGATGGGAATATTGACTCTCTTACTCTAGAGCGAAATCCAAGTTATTATGGAGAAAAACCTACGATAGAAAACTTTACTCTGGCTTTTTATTCTCAAGAGGAGGAAATGATTCAAGACTTTAAACAAAATGATTTACAAGCAATCACCCAACTCAAAACCCCTATTGATGATGTATCTCGCTTTAATGTTAATGCGATTAATGTTCCTCAGTCATTCGGGATGATATTTAATGTCAAAGATCCATTATTTGCTGATAGAGAGCTGAGACGAGCTATTGCGAGTGCGGTGAACCGAGATCCTATTATTAATCAGATTCTCCAGGGGCAAGCGACAAGTATATCTGGTCCTTTAACTCCTTTTAATCAATATCATACCCCTACCGAAACTCCCTTTAATCTTGACCAAGCAAAACAAATCTTAGATGCTGCTAATTGGAAGGATGTAGATGGTGATGGAATTCGAGAAAAGGATAATCAAAGAGCTGAATTTACCATTCTTGCAGTAAGTGGAAATAAAATTGAAGAAATTACTTCCCTTCTTCAATCACAAATTCGTGAACTCGGTGTTCAAATGAATATTCAAGTAGTGTCATTTTCTGAACTTTCTAATAATCAGATTCGAGAACGTTCTTATCAGGCATTATTCTTAGGACTGGGTCTCAATATTTATCCTGACCCGTATATTTATTGGCATTCTTCTCAGATCACCAATCCTGGACTTAATCTTGCCCAATATACCAATGTAAATACTGATGGGCATTTAGAAAGTGCAAGAACCAATACTGATGCTACGGTTATTAGCTCAAGTTTACAACAATTCCAACAGCAAGTTGCTGCTGATGTTCCTGCTATTTTCTTATATTCACCTCAATACTTATATTATACCAATCCGGTTATTAAAAATGTAACTGTAACAAAAGGAAACTCCTCTGTTGATCGTTATGCCTCTATATCTGAATGGTATGTTCGTACAAAACGAGTATTCAAATAACTATGGGGTATTTTTTATTGGATGAGACGAAACAACATCTCCTCCCTCAGGAATCTCATCATATCACCCATGTACTTCGTATGAGAATTGGCGACCATATACAGGCAACTGATGGTAATGGTGTCCTGTATGAAGCTGAAATCACCTCTCTGGAGCCTTTTGATATCAATATCTATAATAGTACCATAGTAAAACCTTCATCTTACCGTTTACGCCTTATAATCAGCGCTATCAAAGTTCCTTTACTTGAACTTATTATTCAAAAGCTCACCGAAATTGGAGTTGATGATATTATTATTACGCATACAGATTTCTCTCAAATACCTCTTAAACAGATTGAGTCAAAATTAGACCGATTCAAAACAATTATTACTACTGCTTGTAAGCAAGCCGAGCGAGCCTATTTTCCTACTCTATCTCTTCAAGAATTACATCAGATCTCTTATCCGACGCAAAATTCTCTTAATCTGATGGGGAATACTCAATACACTCTTGGGGAAACCTCTCGGATTACTGATATTAATATGGATGAGTTCTCCTCTATTACCCTTTTCATTGGTCCTGAGGGAGGATTTTCTGAAAAAGAATATCAGGACTTGATTGAAAAATATCAGTATATTCCCGTACAATTCACTCCCTATATTTTACGTACTGAAACAGCGGTAATGATAGGAGCTGGGATTATTAAAGCCAAGAGAATATAATTGTAGCTTATTCTTCTATTTCAAGAATACCTGTTTGTGATGATGAGATTTCTAAGGTATCGACATTCTTGAGTTTACGCTCAATTGCTCGGGCTCTGGTCGCTCCTGCATCGATTTGATTGGAGGCTTCTTGAAGTTTTTTCTGTGTTCTTTCTAAGATTTCACCAAAGCGTCCAAATTCGGTTTTTACTTCGGATAAGGTTTGCCAGATTTGGCTTGATTGTTGCTCAATAGCAAGGGTTCTGAATCCCATCTGAAGACTGCTTAAGATTGCTGTAATGGTGGTTGGTCCGGTAATCATCACGCGGTATTCTCTTTGTATTGATTCTACAAGTCCGGGAATTTTAAGTAATTGTGCATAAAGTCCTTCAATAGGAATGAATAAAATAGCAAAATCTGTAGTATTAGGAGGATCAATATATTTGGCATTGATTTTTTTCCCTTCATCTTTGAGACGTTTTTCAATAGCCTTATTGGCAGCTTCAATGGCGGGTTTATCATTGGCGTCTTCGGCTTCAATCAATCTCTGATAATCTTCTATAGGGAATTTGGCGTCAATTGGGAGCCAAATATGGCTTAAATTAGTGTCTTTACCCGGTAATTTGATAGCGTATTCCACCGTGTCATTGGAGTCTTTTTTGGTGGCTACATTGGCACTATATTGTTCTTTGGTAAGAATTTGATCTAATAAATTTCCTAATTGTACCTCACCCCATGTTCCTCGAGTTTTCACATTAGATAATACTTTTTTAAGGTCTCCAACCCCGACTGCAAGGTTTTGCATTTCTCCTAGCCCCTTATGTACTTGTTCTAGACGTTCACTGACGGATTGGAAGGATTGAGAGAGTCGCTTCTCTAAGGTAGATTGAAGTTTCTCGTCTACAGTCTCACGCATTTTCTCTAATTTCTGATTATTATCTTTTTGTAAATCGGTGAGTCGCTTTTCTACTGTTTCTCTAATCGTATCAAGCTTGGTTTCATTTTGTTTCGTAAGAGACACTAATTGTTGAGAAAAAATCTCTAATTGACTTTTTTGCATTATGGATGATTCATGGATGCGTTTGAGTAAAGAATTTCCAAATACATTCAGGTTATTTCCTAACTCTACTCTTCCTTCTTGAGCTAATTCTCGAGAATCTTTACGAATAATATGGATATCTTCTCTGAGTGTTTTTTCTAACCGAGACAAAATAGGCTCTATGCTATTATCTGATGAGACCGAAGATTTCGTCCACATCCGTATTAGGATAATAATTTGTAATACAATAATAATACCTGCAAGTGCTATTTCCATACTTATTTTTCTTCTAATTCTTTGACAAATAATGAGATAATCGATACCACTGGTACCGCAATCAAGGCTCCCAAGGCTCCGGCCAAAGCAGTTCCTAATAAAATGGTAATCATAACCACAAGAGGATGGAGTCCCGTGACTTTTTTCATTATCAGAGGAGTCATAAAGTTACCATCTATTTGCTGTATCACCAGATATAATAATCCTGTAACGAGCGCCAACCTAAAGTCAATAATAAGGGCTAAAAATATCGCAGGTACGGCTGATAAAATAGGTCCAATAATAGGGATAAGATTAAAGAAGGCAGCGACTAAGGCAAGTAATAAGGCATAAGGGACTCCTAATAGAGCCAGTGCAATATAGGTAACGATAGCTAAAATAAAGGAAATGATTATTTGCCCTACGAGCCAATACCCCACTTTATTACGAGCAAGCTCAATGGTATCTGCAATATCCTTTTTCATTTGTTTATCTCGAGTAAAGAATTGGAGTATTTGATCAAAACTTTGTGGCTGAATAGCCATATAAAAGGTAGTGATTCCAAAAAATCCAATGAGTATAAGGGTATTAAAGATATTATTCGTAGTAAAGAATACTCCGGTAATAATATCCCAGGTAAATTGTCCAATATTGGTATTATTCCCTATTCCAATATACTGAGTAATATTAAAGTCTTCAACATTAATGAGATTCCCAATAAAGACATTGATATCTTGTCTTAATCGTGGAAGATTATTGATTAAGGTCGTGAATTCACTACTAATAGTTGGGATAATAAGTCCCATCAAAATACTTCCAATTCCTGCCAATAATGCAAGAACAAGGAGTACTCCCAGCTGATATGGGATATTTATGGCTTTACTTAATGTTCTTCCTCCTAAAATAATCCCAGATGAGATAATAAAGGCTAATATAACCAATACAATGATATCTCTTAATGTAAAAGCCATCCAAATTCCTCCAATAATGAGTAGAGTTTTGAACAAGGAGTACAAGCTTATATTAATGCTATATGTTTGATTTGGTTTCATGGGTATTATATATAATTATAGTATACCTTATTTTTGACAAAATTTACAGAATACGGTAGTTCGACTATTGATTATCATTTTTTGTAAGGGGTTCCCACAAACATTACACGGAAGACCTGCTTTTCCATACACATTATGTTCACGAGCATATGTTCCCCGAGATCCATCTGCCATAATATAATTAGCTACAGATGATCCCCCCATGGCAACAGCCTTACTGATTATCGATACAATAGCATTATATAAGGCCTTTACTTCTTTTGGTTTTAAACTTGATGCCAGTCTATAGGGTAATATTCTGGCTTGAAAACAAGCTTCATCAGCATAAATATTCCCAAGTCCCGTCACAATACTTTGTCCTAATAATACGGATTTGAGTTTAGATTTTTTCTTCTTTAATGCCTTGAGTAAATATTCATAGGTAAAATTGTTATCTAATGGATCGAGTCCTATAGCTTCAAAGTGACCTTCTTGATAGAGAATATCTATATTGGGGTATAAAAGGACATATCCAAACATGCGAATATCATTATAATACATTACTCCCTCATTAAGAGTAAAAATGATATGACTATGCTTATTGGGTAATGTTGATTCGGATAATTCTATTGGATGACCTCCTAATATTGCGGGAGATCCTTGCTCTTGATATACGAGCTGACCGGTCATTTTAAGATGTACTAAAATAATCTCTTCACTATCGAGATGAATAATCATATTTTTTGCAACTCGAGTAATGTCAAGAATTTTCTTATTGACTAATTTGGTTTCAAATTCACGTTTTTTCTGCTCGGATGGAGTTCTCACCGTACCAGCACTACTTACTAATTTAGGCTTATGTACTATTACTGATTGTATGGTTTTACCCACAATATACGGCTTTAAGCTTAATCGTAAACTCTCTACTTCAGGTAATTCTGGCATATTACGTTGCTATTTTTTCTTATATTCTAAAGAATTTCTTAAATCATCTACAAAACTAGTATCGATATCTAAGGTATCATATAGTGTTGAATAGGCTTTTTCATTGGGGACTAATAGCTTTTTCATTTTACGTTGGCTTTTGAGATACTGTACCAAGGTATAAAAATCACCATCTCCACTTACAATCACGGCCTGGTCATATTGATTGATTTGAGTTAAGGCATACAATACCATTTCAGCATCCACATTACCCTTAATATCTCCTACTTTATTGGCAATAGTTGGTTTGAATACTAAATGATATCCAAAATCTTGTAATGCTGAATATAACTGTTGATTGGTATTGACCATTCCAATAAACATATAGGCTTTTTTGACATTGTATTTTTCTTCTAGATATTTACGAAATGCTTTGTAATCCAGGCTCCATCCTTGATTTTGTATGGATTTATTTAAATTCTGACCATCAATAAAAGCAAAGTTTGCCTTTTTATAGGTAGGTGGCTTACTAGGCTTGGGGGATGGAGATTTGATCTCTTTTTTATACCCTGAATGTTTGGGATTACTTTTATCCAATGGTTTATGTTGAACAGGATGTATGGGTTTTTGAGGTTGTGTGTGAGCTATAGGTTGAGATTTTATACTCGGATCTACAATTTCATCAGCAGTACTAAAGAAACCTCTATGTTCTTTAGGGTTAGACTTGTATTTTTTTGTCATAATAAATAATAAGATAATAACAGGTGAAGTATATACAAAAGGTACAGAGTATCAAATAACCAACATTTTATATACTTTATCCAAGTATATATTAAAAATTTAATTTATGCAAAAAGGCATCAATAGCCTCCATACACTGCTCTACGGTTTGAGTAACTTGTATATTCGGGATAACAATATCAAATTGATCTTTAAAGGATAACTCATAGGCGGTTCTATCCAGTCTTTTTTGTATAGATTCTGGACTTTCTGTCCCTCTATATTGTAATCGTTCTTTGAGTACTTCCATACTAGGGATATCAAGGAATATAGTCAATACTCTATCCTTAAAGCGTTTTTTGAGTTCTAAAGCTCCATGAATATCTAATACCAGAATCCCTACTTTTTGATGCTGAGCTAAATTCTCTATTTCACTATTCAATGTCCCATAACATAGCCCCTCATATACTTCTTCCCACTCTAAAAACTTATCTGCTTTAATATAGGATTGGAATTGTTCCTTACTCAAGAAGTAATAATCTCTCCCGTCAACTTCTCCCGATCTCGGTGGGCGTGTTGTGGCGGAGATTGTTTTTGCAAAGCGACGCGAAGAATGAAGTATTTTTTTGGTAATAGTTGATTTTCCTCCTCCTGATGGAGAAGAGATAATAATAAATGGTGAAACCATAACGTATACGGGTAAATATGTCCTTATATAGTATCTTATTTTACCTGTTTTTTCAAGAATAGGACATTACTCCACTCCCTATTAATTCATCATTTTGATAGAGCACCAAAAACTGACCTTGAGTAATAGCTCTTTGTGGCTCATCAAATACTACATTGAGAGAATTATCGTCAAGAGAAGTTACGGTACAAGGAACATCTTGAGAGCGATAACGAATTTTTGCCTGAAGTTTTTGTGGTAATGGAATTTTGGTATGAGCCCACGATAATTCTCTGATAATCACTTCCTGTTGATATAATTCTAGAGGATCCATACCCTTAGATACAATAAGCTGATTTGTCTCTAAATTCTTAGAATGGACAAAATATGGAATCCCCCCACCAATTCCGAGTCCCTTTCTCTGTCCAATGGTATAAAAATACAATCCTCTATGAGTCCCTAATATAGTACCATTCATATCGACAATATCTCCAGGATTTTCTCCGACAAAAGATTCAATAAAAGCATTAACATCAATTTCTCCGACAAAACAAATTCCTTGACTATCTGGTTTTTTGGCATTAGGAAGCTTTATTTCATCTGCAATTTTTCTCACCTCAGATTTTGGAATATCTCCTAACGGGAATAGGGTATGAGATAATTCATATTGCCCTAGAGTTGCAAGGAAATATGATTGGTCTTTGGTGGTGTCTACTCCTTTATAGAGATGAAATATTCCATCTTCTGTTTTATTGACTCGAGCATAATGTCCAGTTGCAATATAATCTGCTCCTAAAGAAAGACATTTTTCCAAAAACACCTTAAATTTTATCTCCTTATTACACATAATATCTGGGTTTGGAGTGCGGCCTTGTTTAATCTCAGTGATAAAATATTCAATCACACGATTGCGATACTCTGCTTCAAAATCAAAGGTATAAAGAGGAATATTGAGGAGACCCGCTACTTGTCTCGCATCTTCATAGTCAGCCTGAGCTGAACAAGGGAAATGAAAAACACCTCGGCTCGTTTCAAGCTTACCCGACCAATTCTTCATAAATACTCCCACAACTCGATATCCTTGTTGCTGCAGCAAATAGGCAGATACCGAAGAGTCCACCCCTCCAGACATCCCTACAAATACTGTTTTTGACATAGACAACTATTATAGACAACTAGTATACGAGTAAATAGAGTAAGAGTCAATATATCTATTCTAATAATCCTTCTGAATTATATTTAGCGATAAACATATCCCAAGAGCCTGCACTTGTCATAGGAATTGGGTTAACTCCTCCTTGCCCAAAGATTGTTGGGAACTGAAAACTTCCTATACTCAAAATACTTCCATTAATATTGGCAGATATATCTGTACCCTGTGGGGCAAAATTAAACTCATCTCCAGATTTAACCCACATAAAAGTACCGTCTGCAGCATATTTAGCTAAATAACCAGCTCCATCAACTGTACTATCTAATGTAACTTCATTACTTTCCCCTTGTCCAAACACTCCAGTCGCATTAAACTCTCCTCCCACAACTACACTCCCGTCATTAAAGGATGAAACAACATATGCTCCATCAAAATCACTATCGACAACTCTTTTTGCCCAAGCTAAAGTATTATCAGCATTATATCTTGCAATAAATCCCGAATAACTACCTGCTGCACTTGTTAATGTTGTCTGATTAGGTTCTCCTTGTCCAAAAGTAGGAATTCCTTCATACCAACCAACTACAACAACTCCGCCATCATTTTGTTTTGTAATATCCCATATTTCTTGATCCATCGTATAGTTTCCATCTTTACGAGCCCAAACCAAATTCCCATTTGAATTATATTTTGCTATAAAAATATCCGCCCCACCCGTACTAGTTAATAATGTTTGATTAGCTTCTCCCTGTCCAAAGGTTGCGATGGAGTAAAATATTCCACCAATAATACTACTCCCATCTGAAAATACAGCTATCTCCTCTGCTCTATCTGCACTATTTCCTCCTGCTCGTTTTGCCCAGGCTAAACTTCCATCAGCATTATATTTGGCGATAAATATTTCAGAGTTTCCAGAACTATTAAGAGTGGTTTGATTAGATTCTCCTTGTCCAAATGTGACACTAGAACTAAATCCACTTCCCGTTATAATACTACCTCCATCTAAAAGTGCCCCCACTCCTCCACTATATTCATTATTTGTACCCCCTGCACGCTTTGCCCAGGCCAGACTTCCATCAGCATTATATTTGGCGATAAATACATCATTTTGCCCCGCACTAATTAAAGATGTTTGATTAGGTTCTCCTTGTCCAAATATTACTGTCCCCTGGAATTCTCCCATAACAACACTACTTCCATCAGAAAAGGTATCTATCTCTCCATTACCCTCAGTCAATGTACCCCCTGCACGCTTTGCCCAGACCAAACTGCCATCAGCATTATATTTGGCGATAAATACATCACTTTGTCCTACACTAATTAAAGGTGTTTGATTAGGTTCTCCTTGTCCAAATATTACTGTTCCCTCAAAAGCCCCTGTTACAAGAATACTTCCATCATTCAAGTAGTCAACACTATTCCCACTATCCCAACCTGTACCCCCCACTTGTTTTGCAAAAGTAGCCACTGGTGATAAAGGATTCGTAACTATCTCAGCCCCAAGTTCTGCCTCTCCTGATCTCAGGGATAATTTATTTGTAGTAGGATTAAGAGCTATTTGATATGGTGTTCCATCGGGTTCGGTTGGAATTTCAGATAGATAATCTGGTATCAATACGCTTAAATCGACACAATTAGATCCTCCCCCGACTGGACAAATATCTTTATACCAGCCAGCTAAACCTTCAGGAGTATCACCCGTTTTTACAATATATTGTGATACAGCATCATTAATTGTTTTGATATGTCCTTCTCTTTGGAAATTCCGTGCTTGAGCTAATTGTCGAGTTGGGTTAATCGCCACAATAATAATTGAGGCCAATATCCCAATAAGAGCTATTACGAGTAATATTTCTAATAGGGTAAATCCTTTTTTTAGTTTCATATATTTATTTTACTCTAATACATTTAGTACTGATTGTACATGGCGCATTAACATTGCAGTATAACTCCATTCATTATCATACCAAGCCATTACTTTAATCAAATCTCCATCTACAACTTGAGTTAAATCGAGAGAAACTAAACTTCCATACGATGACTTTAAGATATCCGTAGATACGAGCTGATCATTGGTTATCCCTAAAATTCCATTCCATCGATCACTTTGTGAAGCATTAACTAAAATTTGATTTACTTCTTCTACCGAAGTATCTCGCGACACCAACATCGTCAAATCAATCAAAGATCCCGCCACGACAGGAACTCGTACAGCTACTCCATCAAATTTATTAGCTAAATCAGGAATCACCTGACTTACGGCTTTAGCAGCTCCCGTTGTTGAAGGGACAATATTCTGAGCACCAGCTCTTCCTCTTCGCATATCTTTGATATCGGCCATTCCATCAACGAGAGATTGGGTTGCAGTATAGGCATGCACGGTTGATAACATTGCTTTTTCTATCCCTAAAGCTTCATGAATTACTGCAGCAACCGGATTAGTAGCATTCGTGGTGCAGGAAGCATTAGAACTAATCACTACGTTTTTTAAAGCCTCTTCATTCAATGATGGGGTTACCATGACGGTTTCGTCCTTGGTTGGAGCTGAGATAACTACACGCTTTGCTCCTGCATTAATATGTGCTTGAGATTTTTCGGTACTGGTAAAAAATCCTGTTGACTCTATTACTACATCTATTCCGAGACTTGCCCAAGGTAAATTATTGGGGTCTTTTTCTGAGCAGACGACGATTTCTTGATCAGCTATTTTAATATAGGGTTTACCTTCTTTTTCGATGACTGATACTTCCTGAGGAATTGTTCCGTACACTGAGTCATACTTAACTAAATATGCTAAATTATGAACATCTCCCAAATCATTTACCGCTACCACTTCCAACATATCATTATATGGAGGTAATAAACACATTTTTAATACGGTTCTTCCAATTCGCCCAAAACCATTAATTGCAATTCTTTTTTTCATATTCATCTTATTTATTTAACATCCTTTATTCTATAATAGCACCTCTCTTTAAACTATTCAATACAACATCTGGAGGTTGCACTACTCTCCCCCAAGATAATCCAAGTCCCAAGAAGGCTTGAGGGGAGGCAAAAGGTCTCTTGGTATCGTTTTCTACCCAATATACTGCTCCATCATCTCTAATTACCGATCCTTCTTGAGGAAATACATCAGAAGAGAGAGGGAAAGAATTAACTACAGATTCAGAAGTCAACATTAAATCACTCCATCGATACCTGCTAAGATAGGTATAGGGAGAATTAAATGGTCTTCTCATTCCATTATCCAGAAGATATGCACCTGTTCCTTCGGCATAGATAACACTCCCATTGGGAGGTCTATTAATATCTCCTACCACGGCTCCTGTAGGGTGATTATTTAATACATCTTGAGATGGGAATTGTATATTACTCCATTGATACCCAAGTCCAAGGAATACCTGGGGGGAGGCAATAGGTCTCTTCATCCCCTGCTCAATAACATAGACTTTATCTCTATCAGCAATCAGAAAACCTTCTCTTAACGGTAAGGCATCTCCTGTAGGAATTAAATCAAAATTAACCTGATCAATTACACTAATATCCTCCCAGCGATAATAGTATGATAAGAATACAATTGGATCAATAATTGGTCTTTTGATACCCTGTCTTACAATAAACACTCCTGAGTTATTAGTTCGAATTAAAGCTCCATTAGGATAATTCCGTCGAGCCATTGCTCTATCCATTGATATAATACGATTTTGGCTTGAAATACGTATTAAATTCATTGCTTCTTCTGAATTTAATCGCCCATAATAGTCACGCCACGATGAAACAATACCACTTACGACAGCAGTGGCAATAGAAGTACCGGAACGATACTGTAATACATTCTGATGATTATATCCAATAATATTCTCTCCGGGAGCTAATACATCAACTCCCAAACCTTCATTACTATACGGCATTCTTGTCCCTCTATTATCCGTACTTCCAACCCCAATTACCCAATTTTTATTTCCATCATTATTGAGAGGTGAAACGGTAGGTGAAGTAATTGTAAGACCTCCATTTCCTGAAGCAGCAATAATAATAATGCCCCTCTGATAGGCTTGTTCAATAATGGTATTTAAGGCTGAAGTATAAGAAGTTGAAGCTAGACTTAAATTGATAATAGAGACATTTTGGTCAATAGCATATTGAATTCCTTTAATCAAAT
>JALQTA010000080.1 GCA_023264145.1 Minisyncoccota bacterium
AAATCGACTTCATCTATTGCTCCTGTGGTGGGGATAGGTGATAGAATGAATAGTGTCTGGATGGGGACTTTGGTTGCGACCGGCTGGGCTAAGGCAATAGTAACTGCGACAGGTTCCAAAACGGCTGTTGGTAATATTGCAAAAGATATTGAAGAGGTTGCAATTGAGCAAACACATTTTCATAAACAAACAGCGGTATTAAGTCGTCAATTAGGGATATTTGCGTTTATTTCTTCAATGATATTATTTATTATTGGATTTTGGTTTCGAGATATTCCGTTAGATGAGATGATACCATTTACTCTCTCAGCTTTGGTTGGAGGAATTCCTGAAAGTCTTCCGGTTGTTTTAGTGGTGGTACTTGCCATCGGGGCGAAACGTATGAGTGATAGAAAAGCAATTATTCGATCTTTTCCTGTTACTGAATCATTAGCGGTAATGGATACGATTATTACGGATAAGACGGGTACGTTGACAGAAAATAACATGACGGCTCAGAAAATTTGGGTTCTTGATCAAGATATGATTTCAATAATGGGACAAGGATTATCTATGGAAGGGGATTTTATACATCAAGATAAGGTTATTACGCCATTAGATCATCCAGCGGTGTCTCAACTCATTCATATTGCAGGACTCGCTCATAATGGGAGGGTCTATGAAGATATAGCAGATGAAATACATCAATTAAAAAGTATGGGGGATCCAACAGAGGTTGCCTTGGGAGTGATGGCTGCAAAAGGTGGGCTAAAAAAGGAGGCTCTGGATACCGAGTGGAAACGAATTCTTGATTTGCCTTTTCGTTCAGAAAATAAATATCGGGCGAGTTATGTTCATCACGAAGATAGTAATACCTATCAGCTGATGGTAATTGGTGCGAGTGAGAAGGTATTAAGCATGAGTACTCATATCTTAACTGCTTCTGGAAAGTCTATTTACTTGACTGAGGAACATATAAAGAAGGTATCTGAAGCGGTAGCAATGTTATCTCGCCAAGCTATGCGCGTAATTGCTCTTGCCTATCAGGAGCATAAAAGCTCTCTTGCTACTATTGATCCTCAAGGAGTAAAAAATTTAGTGTTTGTAGGATTAGTAGGGATTATTGATCCTCCCCGAATGGAGGTAAAAGAAGCAATTTTACAAGCTCAAAGAGCTGGAATTCGAGTCATTATGGCTACAGGAGACCATAAAGATACGGCTCTTGCTATAGCACAGGCAGTAGGGGTTGCTAAAAAAGGAGATTCAGTAATGGAGGAATCAGATTTGATGAAATTATCTGATACACAATTATATACGGCTCTCAAACATACACCTGTTTTGGCTCGATTAAGCCCTCATATGAAATTACGTGTGGCTGAAGTATTACAAAAACATCATCATATTATTGCTATGACGGGTGATGGGGTGAATGATGCGCCTGCTTTGAAAAAAGCGAATATTGGAATTGCGATGGGGATTCGAGGGACAGATGTTGCTCGAGAAGCGAGTGATATTGTCCTTACGGATGATAATTTTGTAAGTATTGTATCTGCCGTTGAAGAGGGCCGAGTTATTTTTCGAAATGTTCAACAAACAAGTCTCTTTTTAGTAACCAGTAATATTGCTACGATTGCGGTATTTATCTTATGTTTAGCCTTAGGGTATTCGTTACCGCTGTTAGCTATTCAGGTATTATGTCTGAATCTCGTAACGAATGGGGTTGCTGATATTGCTCTTGCTACAGAGCGTAGTCATAAAGATATTTTATTAGAACCACCTCTACCTGTTGATAAAAAAGTGATTTCATCAGATAGATATATGTATATTATAGTGATTGCTTTGACAATGATTATTATTGGATTTGGAGGATTTTTATTATATTATAGTCAAGGTATTGAACAGGCAAGAACCATGTTCTTTTGGTCTTTTTCTATGATGCAATTAGCCAATACCTATAATATGAGGTCTCCTAAGGAGTCACTATTCAGTATTGGAATTTTTTCTAATGGTATTATTAATTGGGGAATTTTGTTATCTATAACCCTTCTTGTTATCATGATTCAGGTCCCATTCTTACAACAGGTACTTCAATTTACGCCTATTCCATTATGGGATAGTGTGTATTATGCGGTTTTTTCAATGATAGGAGTAGTATTTATAGCCGAATTATATAAATGGATTATTCGCCGACAATAAAAATAGAGATTATTTACGAATAGTCACTTTTTGATATATTCTCTCAATAAAGGTTATTCCTCCAGGGAAAAAGTTGAATAATACCACAAAGGTATACATTGCAAGAGATATATTGGTATTCCAGAATGATAAAGGAATAGCCAATAGTGTGCTTAATAGAGGTAATAATATTCGTATACGAGTGTATTTGCGATCTGAGGTATAGAATTTATCTTCATCGATA
>JALQTA010000081.1 GCA_023264145.1 Minisyncoccota bacterium
AGAATACGAAACTGAGCTGATTAATGCTCTTGCAGCAGGAAGGGGACCAGATATCTTTGCAATGCATCATACTTGGCTTGGAAAACATAAAGATAAGATGGCAGCTATGCCAGAAGATGTTATGACATTAAAGGAATATCAAGATAGATTTGTTGATGTGGTGAATAAAGATTTTATTGATGGAGAGTCTATTTATGGATTTCCTCTATATACCGACACATTAGCCTTATTTTATAATAAGGATGCTTTTAATGATGCAGGCATTGCTAATCCTCCAAAAACATGGGAAGAATTACAAGCTATAGTTCCTCAACTTACCAAAATCGATGAGAATGGTAATATTCGACAAGCTGGAGTTGCGATGGGAACAGGAGAAAATATTAATCGCTCTCCAGACATCTTAACTTCCTTAATGTTTCAATTAGGAGCAGAAATGACAGCTCCAGATGATCCTACTAGAATCACATTTGCCCAAAATAATAGAGTAAGTGGACAACAAATATCCCCTGCATCATTAGCGATTAATTTTTATACAGATTTTGCCAATCCACGAAAAGAAGTTTATACCTGGAATGCTGCTCAAAATAATTCTATAGATGCATTTTATGAAAGGGAAGTAGCGATGATGTTTGGATATTCATATCAAGTAGAAGCAGTAAAGGCAAAAGCACCGCGATTAAATTTTGCAATTGCTCCTTTGCCTCAAATATCTCTCGATTCAGGTCTTGCAAACTTTGCCAATTACTGGGGGTATGGAGTGAGTAATCAATCTCAAACACCGAAAGAAGCCTTTGCTTTTTTGAAATTTATGACGGAAAAAGAAAATTCACAAAATTATTTCTTAAAAACAAAAAGACCAACTCCCAGAAGAGATTTAGTAGAGACTCAATCTCAGGATATTGATTATGGTGTTTTTGTAAAACAAGTATTACAAGCAAAGACCTGGAGACAGCCAGATAATAACTCAGTAGATAGAGTGTTTATTGAAACAATGAATATTGTAAACTCAGGATTATTAGATGCAAATCGTGCAATGAGTCAAGCACAGGCAGATATACAAGTATTGGCAGATAATTTTTCAAGATGAAAGGAGGATTGATATATACATTAGGGTTGAGTTTTTTGATAGGGATATGTGTCTTTATTATCCCTACCCCAATATTAGCTCAACCAGCTACACCGGCAGCAACAAGTGGCAATAATACACCGGGAGGAAATGCAGGAACGGAAACTGGGTTAGTAAAATGTGGAGTAAGTAGAGATTGTACCATTTGTGATATCTTTATTTTGATACGAGACATATTTACTTTTGCTCTAGGTCTATTAGCTTCACTTGCGGTATTGAGTATGGTGATTGGAGGTATCTATATTCTTGTTTCAGCAGGAAATTCTGGATTAGTGACTCAAGGGTATAGTATTATTACCAATGCCGTGGTTGGACTATTATTAGTAATGGCAAGCTTTTTACTCTTTAGCTTTTTATTGGTTTCTCTTGGGTTTCAAGAAGCAAATTTCTCGGCAGTATTAACCTTTCAACCTGGGAGATTATTTGAAGTTAAATGTGACAATGCTAGTACTTTTAATAGTACAGGACCCAATGGAGGAGGGCAGGCAACAACAGGTGGTGGTAGTGGCAATGTAGGTGCTTTAAGTGTTTCTTGTATAGATGCAACCAATATACCAGATGAAGTATCTGCTATATTAAGAACAATTTCTTTGTATGAGGGAGTGGGCACAAGACGAGGATACTTTACAATACAAGGATATACTTATGTTCCAGAGAACACTACTCAACACCCTGCACGAATAGTTGATCAATCAGATGCATATGGTAGATATCAAATGTTATCAACCACATGGCCAAGATGGGCTGCAGCTGCAGGAGTTCCAAAAAATTCTAACGGAACCTTTAATATATCTCCACAATATCAAGACGCTGCTGTAGCAGGATTTTTACAAAGAACTAATATTGCTACGTGTGATTCTTTTGCTGCTAATGCTAGACGTAATGCTGGAACTTTTAATGATGCTTGTCAGTGGACAAGTATTCCAGGTTGTAAAACTCAAGCTAACTCTACAACCTCAAGGTATCCAGATGCTGCAGCTGTATGTAAACAGTTCCTACAGGATGAGCAAACAGGAGCTTGTAAACAATAATATCAATACTATGAAATTCTCTTTGTATACCATATGCTTAACACTACTCTTTGTCCCATTGATAAGCAATGCGAGGAGTTATCAAATATCTTTATTTTATGATAAAGCTACAAATGAGATTCGTCTAGATAGATTTGTAACTGAGCCAGTACAATTAGTAGATACTGAAGATAGTATATTGTTTG
>JALQTA010000082.1 GCA_023264145.1 Minisyncoccota bacterium
CAATAATAAGGGCTTTGGACATATCCTATATATTTAATTCTCTAGTAGTCTATATGCTATTTGATATTTCGTCAAATCTAAAAGAAAAAAGCCCGCCCCGGTGAAGAGGCGGACTCACATGTGATTGGAGGATCAATTCACGGCGCTGGAGCGCCGCCGGACCTGGCGACCTGGACGGCTGCCCTGGTGGGGGCGAGCAACCGCGGGCTCGGGAATTGAGATCTTCTTGACCCGCTCGGCACGGAGCCGACCATCCACCGTGAGGATGGCGTCCAAGGAGACGAAGTCTCCTTGATAAAGCTTCACCTGAGTGGGATCAAAGTCAACAGTGACAAAATGCTCACCGAAAACTTTGACAGACACCCTGGGACCATACTCCTGATCCCACCACACCTTGTGACATACTTCTCCACGGATGGAGAACCAGTTCTCTCCTTCAGGAAGATCATCCTGAGCCCCAGAATCAGGGTCCAGGATGGAGGGCTTCCAAACGCCGATCACTTCGAGTGAGGCAACGAAACCATTCCTGGTTCGTGGCCAAACTACGAACAAAGCGGAATCTACTCCCCTCTTGACCAGCTTTTGGATTAAACCAAAAGCTTCGGGACGAATTGTGAGTGACTTCCCATGAAAACCACCCGTCAGAATGATCGACCAGTCAGGAGAAATCCTTCCCCACAGCACTCCGATTGCTCGGATGTGATGAGGGTCGGAGACCTCCCCAATGGGATGGAGGCGGACCTGTGTGAACGAAGTGGACATGGCTAACTATAAGCCGTAGAACAAATGTACTTATATCATATTTTTACAATTTTGTCAATAGCATTTAACCTTTTATTTACTTAATATTTCATGCACACGCTGCCCCGTATTATTCCAATCAAAATTCAGACTACGCTTAAGTCCAAGCTCTTTATAAGAAGTGTGCATAGTCTTGTCTGTGAGTAAGGTATTCATTATATCAGTTAATTCCAATACATCATATGGTGAGGTTTTATAGGCGGCGTCAAGCACAATTTCGGGAAAGGCTGAATTATTAGCAACAATTGTCGGAGTACCAGAAGCCATTGCCTCTAAAGGTGGAAAGCCGAACCCCTCATACAGAGATGGGTATACAAAAATTTGTGCCAAATGATATACAATAGGCTTATCCTCTATATCTACAAATCCAATACGCAAAATTCTATCACTATAGAGAGAATTGTCTATCATACGATGTATCTGATGATATAGCCACCCATTTACTCCTGCTATTACTAGGCGTATATCTTTATCTTTAGTTGCTAATTTTTCAAAGGCTCGTATTAATAGCTGTATATTTTTCCTCGGTTCGATAGTTCCTAAATATAATATATAACGCTCAGGTAATTGATAACGTTGCTTGACTCGTTCTATAGCATCTGATTGTATAGGTTGACGAAATAATGGATCAATCCCAGAATAAATAACCTGTATTTTATCTGGATTTACCTGATATATATCTATGAGGTCTCTTTTGGTTGATTCAGAAACTGCAATAATAGTATTTGCTCTTGTTAGCAGCTTATCTATACCAATATATTGATGCCATAATCGCATACGCCAAGAAAACACCTCAGGTAAAATACGAAAGGCAATATCATGTACGGTTAATATTAATTCAGTTTCTGGACTTATTGCCGTAATATTCCAATTGGGCATCCAAATTTTATCAGGACTTCTCGTAAATAAACTGTCTATATAGGGTTGAGAGGCTAATTTTAAGGATATATTTAAGAGCTTATTAGGATAAGGGATCCATGTATCCAAAACGCCCCCTATATCCGAAGACTGTCTTAACCCTGTAGATAATGTTTCTAATTTTAAATCTGAATAGTGATTCAGTACTTGGGTAATATGCTGAGTATATTCTCCAACCCCTCCTTTAAATCCATCTCTAATCCCTCGGGCATCTATCCCAATATTCATTATTTTTTCCAATAATATTCTTTAATACCCGCAATCGCAACTCCAATTGCAAAGGCAAGAATAATTCCTCCTAGACTAAAAAATACGGGATTATACTGAGTTTGTCGTATCACGGGATTTCCTACTTGAATATTATAATCTTGTATAGACCGACTTTCAAGATATTCGGTAATACTAGTGGAAATAGCATCAGTCAAGGTCTCCCCAAGTTCAGCTTCTTTAACCTGAAATCTCACTTCTACTCCATTGGCAGAAATTTGCTCTGGAGTAAATATTGTTCGAAAATCTTTTACTGATAAGTCTGCAATATCACTTTTATT
>JALQTA010000083.1 GCA_023264145.1 Minisyncoccota bacterium
AAGCTTCTTACCTAATAAGGTTCCTAATGACCAACCTTCTTCAACTGCATCTGCATTCTGTCTACTATTATATGATTTTTGATATGCACTGTTAACTATTTCCGAACTGCATATTGCATCTGTCATACCTTTAACAACTACAACACTAATTTTAGTGTTATTGTGACCTATATTTAGTTCAGCTAACTGAATATCCTGATCAGCTAAATTATTAATTTGTTCAGCATCTCTTCTAGCTAATCCTTTCTTCTTAATATCCCCATTTGTAAATGATTTTTGTTTTTGAAGAGCCTTAATTAATCGAGCATGCTGAGCTGGACTTAATTCTACTTGCTTTGAACCATTAGTCGAATCCGTACCATTAACATCCATTCCACCACCGGATCCACCAGTTTCTTCATTATTATCATCATCTACATTAACATCCATTCTACCATTGGATCCGGCACCTCCTTCATTAACATCTTCATCTTCATTATTGCTATTCTCAATATCTTGAAGCATTTTCTCAACATCCTTTTCAGTGATATCTTTATTTACATCAGCCGGCTGTGGGGTATTGTTATTTGATTTAGCTTCTTGCTCTACCGCGAACTGAATAATATCATATACTTCTTTAGCTACTTCAATTACATCTGAAGTAGATTTCAATCTGTTAATATTAGATAAATTAATTACATTCCAAATCCTACGCAAAAATTTCAAAGCATTTAAATTCCTATTAGGATTAGCAAAGTTACATATATGGTTCTCATAATCCTGTTCAGTTTCATTACACCATACATTAGACTTCAAAGCATTATCAATATCTTTTGATCTGAAATAAGTATCATATAAAGCATCATAGTAGCCATAATACCCAGGAGCATTTGTCATTACATAATAGTCAATACGTCGATCCTCGATAATATTAACTAGATTTTTAAAGAACTGCCATTTATTAGCAGGAATATTTGTTTTATTTAAATAATATTTTATTGCATTAAAATCTGTCAATAATACATGCGAAGCTTCATGCAATGCAAGACCTACTGTCGTATCAAAATCACCTGTGTCAATCTTGGATGAAATAGTTACTACCTTACCGTCCGTATACGATCGATCCTTATTATGGAAGTGCACTTTAATATCATCTTTTTTAGTAAGGATTCGAACGAAATTACCAATAGCTCTTTGATAAGACATCAACTTAACGTTGTCAATGGTTGATCCTTTTTCATAAGACTGAATAATATCTGCATCCATCCAGAAAGCAGAATTTCCAAATTTGGAATTGTAATAGTTATTGGACCAATTTGTACCGGTCTTTTTAGTGGAAATCGATTGGGTGTTTTTAGCCATAGTATTATATAGGGTTAGGTTATTTCTTATTATACTTAAAGATAGGTATATTATATAACATATCCAAATCTTAAAGGTATTTTAATATATTGATTATCAATGAGTTATATAACCAGTTGAGTATCAATACATTAAAGTTCAAATCTAACTAATTGTATATCAATGAATTAATATCGCTATAACCAATTGATTATCAATGAGTTAGACCAGCGGTTTGAGTTTATTCAATGGCGAAAGGGCCTGGAATAATCCAAAGCCCTTGCCACCCCTATAAACACCCTACAATTTAAAAAGGAAAATTAGCTGCTGTCTTCTCTTGCTCCGTTGCGAATGGATCCGTAGCTTCAAGCTTTGCACAATACTTTTGAACTATCTGCTTCATATATGTCCTTTCACTCTCTGCACCACCATCAGCACTAAAGAAAGGATATATACAAACCTCAGCAGATTCAGCCAACGTAAACCCATCAGATAATAGCGAAGCGACTTCTACCGATACTCGAGTGGATATTGTTGTACTTAATTTTGGAACTGCTTGCCTAGCCTCGATCCTAGTAGCGTCAGCAATCTCTGCCACTGCAGAAATTAACGTATCATCTACATTCGGATGCTTAAGCTTCAACAACTGTCGCTCTTGATCAACATCCAATTGATCCATTTCAATAACTGCGAATCGATCCATCAATGCACGGTCAATAACTCTAGTTGCAGTATACTCATTACCAATGTTAGCAGTAGCAATAAATGTTACCCCATTTGCAACCTTAATGGTAGGTGCCCCATCTGCTTCATCTAATCTCAAATACCTTTGACCTGAATCCAATACAGTCATCAAAATATTCCAGGCCTCAGGATGCGCACGTGACAACTCATCTAACAAAATAATTGCATTCTCTGTTCT
>JALQTA010000084.1 GCA_023264145.1 Minisyncoccota bacterium
TAACCTTTCTGTTTTCATTCTAATTTAAATTTAATTGTTAAACACTTCACTTTTAATTACTCTTTTATAGTCCTCTGGACAATCATCACTTACAAGGTCAAATATATAACCCATAAGTTCTATTTCTCTTTCACGCAATTCTTGATTAGCATTCTCTAATGCTTCAATTCTTGCCTTGTAATAATTAGTTATTTCACTCATATGTCTATTTGTTTATTGTGTACTCTGTCTCTATTGTGTTGTACTACTGAAGTTAAATCATCATCTCTCCTCCACATTGTTATTGGATTATAATTCTGTTCCCAAAACATCCAAAACTTATCATTTCCTTTCATATCTGTTGCTAAATTACAATTTATTTTGATATAAACAAATTATTGGATAAAATATTTATTACTTCATCACAATCTTTTTGGTTCTGTGGTTTAAATATAAGTGTATTAGGGCGGTTAATTGAAATCCATTTCTTGAATAATTTAAACCTCATCGGGAACGCATCATTGGCTCTACCTTTACATTCTATTATAAATCCATCCCCAATAAAGTCTGGTGTGTATTTAATCGGGAGTATTCTTTTCCTACCTCTATTAGCAAATTCCCTTTTATTGGTTCTCTCATAACAATCTGTGTCAAAGAAAAAGCCTTCTATGAGAATAAATTCCTCACCTTCATATTCGGCTTTTATCTTTGCTTTCTTGAGTGCCTTGTACATATATGCTTCTAATGCAGAAGCAAACTTAATCCCATCAACAGTAGTCTTCCTTGCATTTATTATCCCTCTCTTTCTTCTATTGGACATATAATGCATCTTTATAGAGGTAATTATCTGTATCGAAATAAACGTGTTCTCTTCCAACACCTATTCTTGTCACACCCCTTAATATTAAATGTCTAACTATAAACATCCTTTGACTTGGATTAGTGGCCCTTAACTTAACTGCTTTACCAACCCTAAATGGTGATTTAGCAGGTAACCCTAATATATCCCCATACATTTTAGAACAATAAGCACATTGTATTTTAGGTTTCCAATCTGGAAATTCAGAGAATATGTCATCAAGGATTAAGACAGGTTCTCTTTCCATAAACCTATATCCACTCCCTTCTGAATCTGGTGAATCAAACATCTCCCAATAAAGATGTTTAAGACCTTCAGTATTATAATTAACCCTATCCTTTTTTACAAATTTCCTATACTCCATAATAAACAAAAAAGATGCCCCTTGAATAAACAAAGAGGCATCTTACAGTAAACGAATGAAAAACAAAGTGTAACTAATCTTATTACTCTGCTAATATAACGATATTAAAAATATATTTATAGTTTTTATGCAGGTAAGTTATCAACGTAGTTATTGACTTCTATTATGAATATATTTAGGGTGTATACAGATATGTAACTGGTAGTGAAAATGCTTTTGTTAGACGTGCGGCTTTGTGTGCCGCCCGTCAATTAAGTTGTGTTATTAGGAAGCATTTTTTTGTAAACACAAGGCAAAGTTACAGAAAATATTTGAGCAAAGTCAAGTTAAGTTATTAACGACCTTGTCCCCTATATTTCTTTTTGTAGTTCTTACTACTCTTTAACTTACTGATATTGTTCTTACTATGCACGTTAGGTCTTTTCTTTTTGACCTTAATAACTTTTGCAACAACAGTCTGTTTCTTTGCCATTACTTATCACTTGAAGTTCCGTAATAATAAGCAAAGATGTTCGATATTACCACACCCTCAATCATACCCATTAAATGAACAAATAAATCATTCTCTGAAACAGAAGGAATATACACCACCGCATAAATCATAAACATAAAAGAAAGTAAGCCCACAATACCAGTAACAAACATCATCCAATCTTGCCCCCCTGCTTTCTTAACCTCTACCTCTCTCTTTCTGGCACTATCTCTATCGGCTATCTCAAGTTCATACAAGTCTTTTAAGAGACTTTCTCTTTGTTCTGGGGTAAGATTATCATCAGAGTCAATTAAGTTCTTTACAATGCCTAAAACACCCTTATCTGGTAGGATGTCCCCTGCAAGGTTTGGTAACTTCTCTAATAAGAATTTCCCTACTGCGGTTTCTGCAAACTTCTTTTTAGGCATAGATTTCGTATTTAGTCTTACCATTAACCTTATATGCTTTTAATATCTGATTACGATTAGTTCTTTTAGATAAACTAACGTGTACCCAAGCAGGTTCTTCATCAGTACCAAATTCCCATATCAATTGGTCAA
>JALQTA010000085.1 GCA_023264145.1 Minisyncoccota bacterium
AGGTACAAAATTCTATGAGAGGGCCGAAATCAAGGATCTTTTGGCATATTTAAAGTTTTTATATAATACTAATGATACTGCTTCATTCCGACGTATTATTAATGTTCCTAAGCGAGCGGTGGGTAAAGCAAGTATTGATAAAATTTTGGCCGCATACTCGGAGAATAATGAGCAAGAGCAAAATATTGATTTATTGGAATTATTGACCCATACAGATAAGTATTCTCTTAAGCTAACAGGTAAGGCAAAGAACGGAATCATTACCTTCTGTGAGCAAATTTTTGACCTTAAGGGGCGTTTTGAGGATAAAAGTTATACCTTATCTCAATTGGTGGCAGATATTTTGAAAGTAACACAATATACCAGTCATTGGGAAAAAAATAAAGAAAATGAAGCTCGAATTGAATATATTGAGGAATTATTCACGGTAACGCAAAAGTTTGACAAATTGGAGATAGAAGAAGCATTATATGAGTTCTTACAAGAAACTGCGCTACTCTCAGATATTGATGGTATGCAAGCTTCACAGGCAGTGACTTTGATGACGTATCATGCAGCTAAGGGGCTTGAATTCCCAGTAGTCTTTATGATTGGTATGGAAGAAGGGATTCTCCCCCATTCACGAAGTCTTATCTCGCCTAAAGAATTAGAAGAAGAGCGTAGACTGTGTTACGTGGGGATTACAAGAGCAAAAGATAAATTATATATGACATATACTCAGCTTAGGCGTATATTTGGGCAAATTCAATCAAATCCATCCTCACGATTTATTACTGAGATACCCGATCATCTTTTGGAACAACTGTCCTTGACGTATACGGATTATGATCCTGAGTGGTAGTAGTTATAGATATTGACATTATGTAAAATATGTATTAATGTCTTTGTAGTTACTTACCATCTCTATGTTCTCTGATTTTCCTGCCCTTCGTGTGGTTGTTCTGGTTGCTGGGGGGGTGCTCTCAGTCATTGCAGGTCACACACACTTGATTGCTGGTGTTCTTGTTCTCGTAGCAACACTTGCTATCCGCTTTTACATTACCCGTGGTGGTAGAATCACCTTATGAGCCCCCTCTTCTCGAGTGGGGTTTTTTCATTTGTAAAACTCGATAATCTTTGCTATAATGCTCTTATATATCGTCTCCGTAGCTCAATTGGATAGAGCAACAGCCTTCTAAGCTGTAGGTTATTGGTTCGATCCCAATCGGAGACACCGCAGAAATGAGTAGAAAATCAGATATCGAATGAGAATTGATAAAAAGATAATACCTGGTCGAACTAGAAAGGGGTCGGGAAAACAAATGGTTTCCCGTAGAGGAAGGCAGCGAGGAGTTTACTCCGAGTGTTGGAAGCCGTGGGTTTCTAAAGAGCGATAGCGATTGAGATCCTAATCGGAGACACTCTGAATTTAAAATAAAATAGTATGCCATATACTGATACATTACAAAAAATGCAAGATATACAAGTAACTCCGTATGCCTTAGCTCAGACAGATTCGTGGAAATTATTCAAGGTAATGGCGGAATTTGTAGAAGGTTATGACCTGATGTCAAAATACAAAAATGAAGTGACAGTATTCGGTTCTGCTCGTACTCATGAAGGGGATCCATATTATATAAAAGCTCGTAAACTCGGGGAATTGTTGGGGCTTAATGGCTTTACCGTGATTACCGGAGGTGGACCGGGGATTATGGAGGCTGCTAATCGAGGGGCCTTTCAGGTGAAAGGTAATTCTATTGGGCTTGGGATTGAGCTTCCTATGGAACAACATATTAATCCATATGTAAGTGATTCAGTTAATTTTGGATACTTTTTTACTCGTAAAGTGATGCTTACTACTCCATCTCAGGCTTTTGTCTATTTCCCTGGAGGATATGGAACATTAGATGAGTTGTTTCAAGTATTAAATGAAATAGCCTTAGGATTTACTCAAAAAGTTCCAGTTATTTTGGTGGGAGTTTCTTTCTGGACTCCTTTGATGAATTTCCTAAAAGATACTTGCCATCAAATTCTTGGAGCTATTAAAGCTGAAGATTTGGAAATGATTCATATTGTAGAGACTGCCGAAGAGGCGTTTGAGATTATTCGTAATACCGAAGATCATCCTAATTTTCTTGATAATATTACTAATACCAATGCAACTTCAAGTATTAATTGGCGAATATTTCGTATTATGGCTGAGTTAGTAGAAGGATTGGAGTTTTTGGAATCATTGCCGAAAAATG
>JALQTA010000086.1 GCA_023264145.1 Minisyncoccota bacterium
CTCGATAGCCCTTCATAGTCCAATATCGAGGCATAATATCTTTCAGAGCAAAGGTAAGCATATGTCCTGAATGAGGCTCTCCATTGGCGGTAATGGGGCCGTCATAAAAGGTTTTTGTCTTATCTGCGGGACGTGAATCGATAGATTTTTGTAAAATATTTTCAATGTTCCAAAATTTCAATATATCTTTCTCAAGCTCAGGAAAAGAAACATTAAAAAGAGGCTTATTAAACATAATACTATTCATTAATCATTGGACCTATTGTACCACGGAATTACTTCCTTTTCAATTCACCTAAAATACGATATACTGACACAAAGCCTTCAGAATGGGGCTGCGAAAAATTGAAACCCACCTGACTTTCCAGGGAAAAATATATTATTTTCCGATGTCTATAATAAGGGATTCAGACGCAGCATGTAAATGTTCGCCCCTGCATTGAGGGCTTTTTTTTATTATATAAAATGAAAAGAGCCGGCCTCATGCGGACGACTCTTGAATGGAAGGAGGAGCAGGATGTGCTTCACTAGTACTGATCAAGCACCTCTTGGCGACGAGGGACCTCAATGATACGGCCATCCCGTGTACGATACTCCTCGGTTACCGGAGGCATGGCGAAAACAGGACGTCCAACCGACTGACTCCGTGTTGCCCCCTGCAGGAGTCGGGTGTAGGTACCCGGGGTAGCCTCAAACAAGGCGGGCGTAGGCAGAGACTCTTCGAACATAAGAAAATGTTGAATCACAACGTTCACTATTATACTCTTCTTACTATTATTGTCAAGTATGTTCAACAATAACGGTATATGTATGCTATTTTTGAGCCTTCTGAATATACTCCTTGATGGTCTCAAGCCGATCCTCTACACTCCCTCTTACAATACAATACTGATCATCTCTCAGCCATAAAGCTAAATGTTCTTCTAATACTCCTGCCACCTCCTTTTGCGAATCAGGATGAGCTCGTAAATACTCCGCTTCTGCAGGGAATTCTACGGGACAATAAATAATATAATCATATTGTAAAAGCCTTTCCCGTATCAAACTTTTATATAAATCTAAATCTACCCCAGACATATTACTTGAGACAATAGCATACCCCAGATAATCCAATACCGATCTATCCGTCACAAATCCTTTTTTCCACAACGTATTTTCTTTTTCTAATTGATTCAGTAATAACTGTTTTTGAAATACCGTTCTGACATCTGTAGGTAATTTTTCAAAATCAACCACCCCATTATCCTCCCAAAATGTTCGGACCGTTCTCTTTAATGTTGGTAATTGATAATATTCTCGCAAAGGTTCCAATAAAGTACTTTTCCCTGTTCCATGAGCTCCTGTCAAAATGATTTTCATATTATGATATACTACTATTATAGTTAAATTATATCACATATGAATATTGGAATCATTGGACTTGGAAGAATGGGGATGGCAATAGCAAAAAGGGCCCTACAGCACAATCATACCGTATCAGGTTTTGCCCCGTCCGAAGATACTCGTACTCAGGCTCAAGAATATGGAGTTACTACCTATGAATCCGTACAAGCACTTGTCTCAGCAATTCCCTCTCCTCGTACCATTTGGCTTATGGTCCCAGCTGGAGAAATTACCCGCTCCACCATTATTACTTTATCCGAAATACTTGTCGCCGGAGACACTATTATTGATGGTGGGAATAGCTATTTCAAAGATTCCCAAGCTCATGCAGAGCTTCTAGAAAGTAAATCAATCAATTTTATTGATGTTGGAACAAGCGGAGGACTCAAAGGTGAGGAAATGGGATTCTCTCTTATGATAGGAGGAGATAAAACATTAATAGAATCTTATAATCCCCTCTGGGAAGCACTTGCTGCACCCGAGGCCTATGCCTACATGGGAGCCTCTGGCTCAGGACATTTTGTCAAAATGGTACATAATGGTATCGAATATGGAATTATGCAAGCAATGGCAGAAGGATTTGAACTTATCAAAGAAGGACCATACTCTAATCTTGACATGCAAGAAGTCTCCAAAGTATGGAAAAACGGATCCATTATTCGCTCATTTTTGATGGATTTAGCCTATGATGCTTTCCAAAAAGATAAAAATTTAGACTCTCTTACCGATTATGTAGATGATAATGGTATGGGACGCTGGACCGTTAATACCGCAATAGAACATGCTGTACCCCTACCCGTAATTACTGATGCGGTATATGCTCGCTTCCGCTCTCG
>JALQTA010000087.1 GCA_023264145.1 Minisyncoccota bacterium
TCCATAATTTGCCCACCACCTCGCTGATGAAGTGCCAAATAGGCAGTTTTCATTCCTTGATATAAAATAGTACTTCCCGTGACACCATCTGCATCATAATCTCCAAAAATCAAAATTGACTCTTTTTTCTCAACTGCAGAGATTACTCTATCAATGCTTTTTTGCATATCAAGGATAAGGAAAGGGTCTAAAAGATCTGTATAATCGGCATTAATAAAGTTATCAATGTCTTCTGCTTTATGAATTCCTCTATTCCACAATAATTGGAGAATAACAGGATCTAATTCTGGGTATTGACTGATTAGTGTTTTATCAATTATTTGTTGAATTTTCCATTGGTATTTTGATTTCATACATTTATTCCTTGTTACAATCTAATTCAATTGAAAATACATAGGGCTGTTGGGGTTGTTGTAAGGTAACTAATATAGGCATAGTAGCTGAATCTCTCTGATCAACACAGTCAGCACCCCAAAAAGCTTCAATAAACTCAGCATAATCGGGAGAATCTTTACTTAATAATAAATTATAGGTACGATCTTTAACATTTAATATATCTTTAATTTTACTCACAATATCATGAGGAGATGTTTGTCCTCGAACAATAAAATGATTAACTTTTAAGTCTTCTGCACGAGCCATATCTTCACTTCTTCCTAAATGACTAAATAATACAAAAGGTGGTTGTTTAAGACTTGCATCACCACGCACTGCTTGAAATAAATCAAAACCGGTCATATTGGGCATTTGAATTCCGGTAAATATGAGATCATAATCTTGTTGTCGTATTTTATTCATAGCATCTAGTCCATCCACCGCATTATCTACGATAAAATTTGATTCAGCTTGAAAACACTCTATATATACAGAACGAATAGCAGGATCATCCTCAACAATTAAAATATGTGATTTTTTAAAAGCAATAGAAGAATGCTGTTTTTCTACCACAATATCATGAAGCTTTTGGGCAATATCATTTGGAGTATGATTACCTCTCACAATAAAATGCTGTATTCTTAAATCATGAGCTTTCTGTACATCTTCTGCTCTTCCTAAATGACTAAAGATCACAAAAGGAATTTCTATCCACTTTGCATTTCCCTGCATTTTTTGAAATAACTCAAAACCTGTCATATTGGGCATTTGAATTCCGGTGAATATGAGATCATAATCTTTTTCTTTGATTTTATTCAATCCATCAAGTCCATCAACGGCTGTATCAACACGAAAGTCACTTTCTTTTGCTAATCGCTCTGAATAAATACTTCGTATTAATTCATCATCCTCAATTAGTAAAATGTTATATATGGGGTTATTAGGCATAAAAGTATTTATAAATAATATATTTCTAATAATCGATTATACTTACTTACTCTCTCTGCCCTTGCTGGAGCTCCTGATTTCATATATCCAGACTTTGTTGCCACTGCCAAATCGGATATAAATGTATCCGAAGTATCTCCACTACGATGAGATATCATAGTAGTAAAGTGATGTTGATGAGCTAAGATAATTGCATCTAATACCTCGGTTAATGTTCCAATTTGATTCGGCTTTATGAGTACGGAATTACATAATTGTTTTTCTATTGCCATATGTATACGCTCGGTATTGGTAACTAATAAATCATCTCCTACTACCCGAAATCCCTGTGGAACTAATTGTTGAAAATGAATCCAACTATCATAATCATCTTCTGCAAATGGATCTTCAATAGAAACAATAGGATATGTTTTTATCCATTCCTGATATATGGTACTTAATTCAGTCCCCGTATATTCTTTTTTATCAAAAGTATAGGTATTGGTATTTTTATCAAAGAATTCAGTAGCTGCAGGATCCAGAGCAATACCACAATCTGTTCCTGGTATATATCCAGCTTCTTTGATTGCTGATACTAAAAGGCGTAATCCTTCTTCATTTGTCTGTAATCGAGGAGCAAATCCCCCTTCATCACCTACGGAAATAATATGTCCATTTTTTGCCAATTGCTTTTTTAATGTATGATATATTTCTGATCCAATACGAATGTTTTCTTCAACACTATCTTTAAGGGGCATAATCATATATTCTTGAACATCTAATCCAGAATCTGCATGTTTACCTCCATTCAATACATTAAATCCAATATAAGGAAAGCTCTTTATATCTTCTTGATTATCTCCATATAATGTGGCTAAATATTGATATAATTCAATCTTACGAGATTGTG
>JALQTA010000088.1 GCA_023264145.1 Minisyncoccota bacterium
ATTGATATTGGTAGGTTCATTTACAAAGCCGCTAAAGCTTCCGGTGGTATATTTGGATAGACGAATTGCAAGACTTTCTCCTCCCTCCATATTATTGAGAATATTCTCTAAATCAGAAAGAGTCGGAATTTCTTTATTTTCATAGTTTGGAGATTCAAGGGTAATATCCTTGCTTGCATAGGTTTCATATAAGGCCCGGTCGAGAACAGCTTCTTGTTCAGCACGGAATTTATCTTCTTCATTCCCTCCTTGAAGCATTAATTTTAACATTCCCAATAAGTCTGCAATATTAGATTTGAGTAAATCTGCAGGATTTTCATCGGCACGAGGTGCTGGAAGGTCAAAAGGATTAATATGCTGATTCGAGTTAAGGGATATTTTGATAAAAGTTCCCCCTACCGCTTCAGTAAGATATGAATATTCATTTTCAGGGTCAATCACCAGCACATCAACATCGAGCATAAGATGTCGGAGTATCTCAAGCTTGGCTAAATAGCTCTTCCCTGCTCCTGATTTAGCAAAAATAACCTCATTGGCATTTTCCATTGAGAATCTATCAAAGAGGATAAGGCTATTATTATGTCGATTAATTCCGTATAAAATCCCTTTATTGGATGAGATACTTGCAGAGATAAACGGAAAAGTTGTAGAAAGTGGAGAGGTATTAAGATTATTAGCAATAGCAAGGTCATCTTTGAGCAGAGGAATAGTAGATTGGAATCCTTGTTCCGTTTGGAATAGACAAGGTTTAGAATACACCATTTTAGTCTGTAACATACTGTCAATTTGAGCTACATTCTTCTCTAATTGCTGAAGACTATCTGCATAGACGGTAATATATAATCCAAAACGGAAAAATCTTTCAGTCCCCTGCTGAAGTTGATCTCGAAGATTTTCTGCATCTTGATACGCAGTCTCAACCAACGGGTCACGCACAAGTCCCTTTTCTTGAGCAATAGAGATCTGAGCTTGGAATCGAGTTACTTGTGTCCTGAGGTTTTTAAGAATAACTCCACTATCCATAGGATACATAAACATAGAGATATCCAAGACATAGTCCAAGGTAATCAAAGGACTAAACCATCCGGTCACCAAGAATCTCGGATATGTCATAATAAATATTGTTCGAGCAAACTGAGAACCAATTTGAACATATTTAGGATCAACTAAAAGACTTGCAGGAGCAATTAAATCTCGCAAGGAGTTTTGTCCTTTGAGATATTCCTGCATCTCGGGCTGTATGGTGGGTTCTTTTTTTGCCATAGCTATTAATTGATGTCTAATTCAGATAAGTCGTGAAGATACTCAGTAGGTCGAGAATCTGGATTATAAAAAGAATAATATAATTCAATCAATTCTTGAGTATTAAGAGGTGTCATATAAATACCAGCTCTTTTAAGTCCATACATCACTCCATTTACTCTTTGCCACAGCTGAGTTTTGTATTTTTCAAAATCCTCTTTACTATACCGGATTGCGATTTTTGGATTCATTGCATTACTGAGTTTATCCAGGAACCCCTCTTTGACCTCAATAGGGTCAAAAGGGATAACAATATAAAAGGTTTTATTTACAATATTTGCCTCAGATACGAGTTCCTGAATGAATTGAGAATACTCCCCTATCTGAAGCCGCAGAAGTTCATTTTGCTGGGTTTGTTGGAATTCGGATAGATAATTAATATAGCCATTAATATTCAGAACACGAGAGCTGACTTGAATTTGTAGCGGAAAATCAAGAGAATTAATAAAATTTTGATAGGCATAAATAATAGCGTCTTGCTCATCTGAAGACTTGAGGTCAAAATTAATAGAAGAAGTCATCAAAACCGCTCTCAAACCACCATCTTTGAGAATCACTACACTGTCTTGAATAGTGTCGATAGATAAGTACTTTTGTGTACTAGTCTCCGGCTTATTTTTGATATTTGATTTTGTGCTAGCCATATCATGAGTATATCATATGGCAATAGTTTTGCAAAGAAGAAGAGGATATAAAAAGGACCGACTCTGGTGAGTGGTCCTAGGGGTGTCTGTAAAAAAAAGTAGCCCGCCAAGCTCCGTAGCCTGGCGGGGAATGAGTTGAACGAGAGTTTTTTAGAAGGAGAGCTGCAGGTTCCTTCTACCGAAGTGTCTGATCTCCAGCTCTTGTTCGTGCGTCGAACAACCACCTCTCCCCTAACAGGGGTGTTAGATACTAGCCTAGA
>JALQTA010000089.1 GCA_023264145.1 Minisyncoccota bacterium
AGAGATAATTGATAGATAATCATGAAAAATAATATCTTTCTCGACACCAATTTGTGGATTTATCTCTAAGTCAACACTTTTCCCATTCAATCAATTAACACAACAGAAGTTATACAAGCATTAGAAATCCATGCAAAATATAATTACTCTTATTGGGATAGTTTGATTATAGCTACAGCTTTATTAAGTGAATGTTCCATCATTTACTCAGAAGATATGCAACATAATCAGCTAATAGAAAATAAAGTGAGAATTATCAATCCATTTGTTTGATTTTAACGAATAGTCCGTAGGTAGAACCAACATCACCCAACCCACCCAACCATTACCAGCTATCACAAATATTATTTTTTACCAATAACAGAAAATAATAAAAACCACCAAAATTATAAGTTATAACAATACCTTAGCCAAATTACGAGGGTGAAACGGTTGTAGAAGTATTGTGAATACGACCAAGAGAGGTAAGCTTGGCAAAAATCTGGGATAATAAAATAGGGTCTGGTGGTTCTGGAAGCATTTTTAAAATTTCACGAACATATCGAAAACCACGGTAGTAAGCCTTTAAATCAACAATACCAGAACCAGGATTATCTTGACGGAACTGAGCTAAAAGATAATGGGATAAGTTGACCATGAAAAAAGAAAGATTAGCCGCATTAGTCACTGTAATTTGACTCCGATTCATAAAATCCTCTAATCCCCAAAATTGCTTGGCATCACGAAAATTAAACTCGATTTGAAACCGCAGTTTGTAGTAGTCAATTATCTTCTCATAGGACAAATCTAGGTCACTAGAAAATAGAATCACATGACTACGAGCATTCGTCTTGATATTGGTTTTCACCAAGATAACTACATTTAGAGGTTGGGCAAATTCTTTGTGCAGTAAAGTAGATTGATAAATATCAGTTTTGATATCTTCTTCAATACTACTTTGACGCAAATATACCCCAGGAATATTACGCCAGTCTAGCTTATCTCCGTATTTACGACGAGAACGATGATTGGGGTCAGGATGTTGGTAAGGTATATATAATGCTGTATCATGGCGCAATTTGGAAATTATGTGCAAGTTAACCTGCCGCGCCATCTGCAAGGAATTATTGTTTCCAAAATGACCATCTAATACTAAGTAAGTAATGGGAATCAAATTAGCCATTAACTTGAATAGCTCATTAATCATCTTCTTACTTCTTAGTAATTCAGATGTGAAAACCACCTCTTTTTTGTTTTTATTCTTACTCCCTTTTGGTCGTCCTCTTCCCCGTTTTTCTTGAGATTTTATTTCTGAGTTTGGTGAGCCACTACTTTTTTCTATATCACTTTTTATCACCTGTTCTATCTGAATCGGATATGAGTGCCTTTGTTTGACACTTACTAACGATAATGTAAAGAAAGATAACCCCGATATCGGTTTACTCATTAGACTGGAAAAAAACCTATCTAATCCATGTGTTTTTTTCCCAGCTTTGCTTATTACTACCTCATCTCCAGCCAACAAATAAACATCATTTGGACAAAACAAATGCCGACGAAAAAATACCCAGAATACTGTTGCCCAGGGTATGACTGTCGCAAAGAATCTCATCACTGTCCGATAACTACCACCAGTTCCTGCCCAACGCGATATTCCCAACATTGTCACTCGTCCGCTCATTGCTAACATCGCCATGATGATCCGGCTCAACTGACGTATTGTTGTCACTTTTATTTCTGGTAGGAGGCATTGCAAGAGTGTTAAGATATCAAACATGGGCTGTGTGTGGCTTTCGAGTTATCGTTGTGGAAGACTATAACTCTACTACATCAGCCCTCTTTTTATACTCTTTTTTTGGCTAAGGTATTGTTGATTAGGTCATATTTACTATATATGACCTATCTTTTTTTGCTCCTACATTCTGTATCTCTTGCTACATAAGCTTTTTATTCTTCTTGTCCCCCTGTCAGATGAATATCAACAATTGCTCTGATATTATTATTCTCAGCTTTTCTAAAGCTTAAACCTTGTATTTGTATCATAATTTATGACCTCAAAAATATTAGATAACAGATTAAATTATAGCATTAGCAACCTTACCAATATCGGAAAAATACCAATTATCTAAATGAAAAAAGCTATTGGCGTAGCCATTTATTGATTACTTATTACTGATAGCTGAATGCTTACATTTCATTTTGGTGTGAG
>JALQTA010000008.1 GCA_023264145.1 Minisyncoccota bacterium
TGCCATAGACATAGAATATGTGAGATTATTGCGTAAATAGGGTTTAGAATCATCTACTGGATTAATTAACTGAAAGTTCCCTTGAGAGACATAAGGATAGGTAATAATTTCAATATACCCCATATTAACAAGGCCTTCTGTCAGGATACGCTTTAAATCAAAAGTAGGATTAGGAATCACTGACATATGACTCATATCTAAAGTAGCAGGAATTGCTTCATACCCATAGAGACGTGCTATTTCTTCGATATATTCCTCTGGAGTATTTAAATCCAACCGCCAATATGGAGGAGTTAAATGATAATGATGAGAGCCCAGAGATTTACGAACTTGTATATGTAATTGAGAAAAATACTTATTAATATCAGCATCAGAAATATCCACTCCTAAATATTTACGAATATAATCATAGGTGATATCCGTAGCTAATGACTTAGAGGAAGCATTCCCCTTAGAAGAATATCCAATAACCTGTAACTTAGATTGTTCAACAAAGTGGAGAATACGCTGAATTGCAATAGTTCCTAATTCTACTGGAATATTACGCTCAAAACGCTTTGCTGACTCGGTTAATAGTTTTAATCTACGAGCTGTTTTCCGTATCATATCAGCATCAAAATGAGCACTTTCAATGAATACTTTCGTTGTTCCATCATCGACTGCTGTAGACTTGCCTCCAATAATACCAGCAAGTGCAATAATTTGTTCAGAATCACAAATAACAATATCTCCTTCTTTTAAGGGTATTTCAATATCATCAAGAGTCAATAATGACTCTCCCTCAACCGCCTCTCTAATCGTAATATTACCCTGCACTTTCTCTGCGTCAAAGACATGTACTGGTTGTCCCACTTCAAATAAGATATAATTCCCTAAATCAACAGCGGGATGATGCGTAGGTTGATTTAATAGTTGTAATAGAGCATGTATGGAATCATCTAATTTAAATGTATCAGTTTGAACATATAAATCTACGCGATAGGCTCCCTTACTTAATACATTAGAGTCAAATTTATAATTACTTAATCCAGATATTCCAAGAAGTGAATAATAAGAACACCCTTTTGTTTCAATCCTAATATGTCTATCTAAATGTGTCTTTGGTATTGAACCCAATTCAAGAGGTTGTAATGATTTATCCGTAATTAACGCAACCTCCCTTGCTACTCCATATAATGATGAAGAATCACTAGCTCTTGTACCAAGACCTTTATTATCAATGGTAATAATAGCATCATCTAACCCTAATACATCTGACACTGCTTTTCCAACTACTGCATTAGCAGGTAAGATTAATACCCCTTGAGAATCACCATCAAGTCCTAATTCTTTTGCAGAACAAATCATTCCATGAGAATCTTGTCCTCTTAGATTTACTGCTTGAATTACCAGTCCATTGGGCAATACTGCACCAATACGAGCTACAGCTACTTTTTGTCCCATCTCAATATTTTTAGCCCCACAAACAATGGTAAGAACCTCATTATTATCCACTAATACCTCGGCTATTTGTAATTTATCAGCATTTGGATGTGGATGAATTTCTTGAATATGTCCAACTACAACGTTATGTAAGCTATGTGCTGGATTATACACAGAATCTACTTCATAGCTTTTTAGGGTCAATAAGTCTGCAATCTCTTCTGGAGATTGAGTAAGATCAGGGACAAATTTTTTCAATGATGAATAGGGAACTTTCATAATGTAATTTTACCTAGTTGAGATGTAAAGCGAATATCAGCCGAATGTATTAACCGGACATCATCAATACCATATGCGATCATTGCTAATCGCTCTATACCAACTCCAAAGGCAAAACCTTGTATATCAGCATCCGTAATTCCAGCATTTTTAAGCACAATACGATTAACCATTCCTGCTCCTGCAATTTCTAGCCATGTATTATCCATCCATATATCAATTTCAAAACTTGGCTCAGTAAAAGGAAAATAACTCGGTCTTAACCGAATTTTGATATCTTGTTTAAATAATGTAGAGAAAAAATGATGCATAACCCCTTTAAAGGTAGCTATACTTGTTTGGGTGTCTAACATCAATCCCTCTACCTGATGAAATACCGTTTCATGAGTTGCATCTGTGGCTTCATATCGATATACCTTACCTGGTGCAATAATTCTAAGCGGAGCTTTATGTGTCTCCATATAATGAATTTGTACCGGAGAAGTATGGGTACGCAATAAACTTTTCACACCCAAGGGATCCTGTATCCACATCGTATCCCATATATCACGTGCTGGATGCGTATCAGGGATATTAAGAGCATCAAAATTATATTTTTCTGTTTCAATTTCAGGCCCTGTAGCAACTGAAAATCCTAATTCGGAAAAAATATCCTGTATACGAAACATGAGCCATGAAATTGGTGACATGCCCCCCATCTCAGCCTGAATGTCTTGAATATGAATAGGGTGTATCCTTAGAGGAGTCTCTTGAGAATGTTGATGTTGGGAGACATAGCTTTCAATTTCTTTTTTCAGAGTATTAACTTCTTGTCCATAGGCCCCCTTTTTCTCAGGAGATATAGATTTCATTTCCTCAAATAATTGAGCAATATACCCTTTGCGTGATAAGTATTTTTTTTCTATTTCTTCAATACTTACTTGATTGTCTATGTCTGTATGATATTGTGTCTTAACTGATTCAATGGATATCATATCCTTCTTCATTAATATTATTTTGTCTCTTGAGCGATAAAAAAGAACTCTAATAAAAATACCGCTATTACTATAATTGTAACACTATATGGATTCCAAAGCAAAAATCCCTGCATAAGTAAAGATAACCCAACTAGCAGTCCCCATAATAATCCTTGTCGCTCAGCGCGTCGAAGAATATACGGAGGTAATTTATGTTTTGGAGTATTACGAAAGAGAAACATTCTCACATAAAACCCTATAAATGCAGTTACTGACCATATAATACTCACGACACAAGCAATTAATGCCCATACCACCCATATTTTTGCCTCTGAAGGGTTAATATTGGTAATGATATAATACATAAAACCAATACCTGCCCATAACAATATCATATTGAACCATAATATGATTTTGTGCATAGTATCTATTTATTATCGTATGCTTCTGCTCCCTGACGCAAAATACTCTCTGCCTCAGCTTTATTTCCAAAACCTTCCATTTTGACGAGTTCATATTTCCCTGGCTCTAATTTTTTGTAATCAGCCATGAATAACTCAATCTCTTTTTTAAGATGAGTTTCAATATCATCAATATCTTGAAGATGTGCAAATCGAGGATCTAATTTAGGAGTAGGCACACAAATAAGCTTATGATCTATCCCCGCTTCATCACTCATTTTAAGAACTCCTATTACCCGAGACTTAACCACACATCCAGAAAAAGTAGGTCTACTTGCTAATAAAATCACATCCAAAGCATCTCCATCTTGGCCATGAGTTTGAGGAACAAACCCATATTCAAATGGATATATCAAAGGAGAATACAGAGTTCTATCTAAGGTAAAATATCCCCCTTTTTCATTATATTCAAATTTAGATGTTGCATGCATAGGAATATCAATGACTACATTAAATTCTTCTGGTAATGATTCTAATCGTGGAACATCGGTATATAAATTCATATAGGTATTTAATTAATAGAATGAGTAATTATACTTCTGTATTTTCAGACTCTGAGGAGGTTACTTCTTCCGATGAAGCAATAGGAACAACAGGAGTTTCAACTTCTTGTGACGAAGTCATTTCTTCACCTTCTTCTGCAGTAACAGCAGCCTTATCTCCTTTTGTTTCATCTTTCGTCTCAGGATTAAGATTAATATCATATCCAGTTAGACGAGAAGCTAATCGAACATTTTGACCAGACCCTCCAATTGCTAGAGATAATTGATCCTGAGGAACAATTACCGTAGCTTGGTGATTATCCTGATCAATAGTAATGTTTTCAACTTGAGCCGGCGCAATCGCAGCCTTGATAAATTCCTCTAAATTATCTGAGTATTCAATAATATCAATTTTCTCACCCCCAAGCTCATTAATAACTGATTGAACACGTGTTCCTCTCTGCCCAACACAAGCTCCCACAGGATCAATTCCATCTCCCTTAGCCTTAACTGCTAATTTAGTTCTCACCCCAGCATCTCGAGCAATTGCTACAATTTCAACAGTTCCAGAAAAGATTTCAGGAACTTCAAGAGCAAATAATGTTTTTACGAAATCTGTACTTCGACGAGATAATACAATATTAGGATCTCTATCTGTCGTCTCAACGTTTTGAATAAGGAATTTATATCGACTTCCTGTTCGATAATTATCTGCATATACTTGTTCAGAAGGGAATAATAATCCTACCCCCTTACCAAGATCAACAAATACAATACCTCTATCCATTCTTTGAACAGTTCCTACAATAATCTCTCCTACTCTATCTTTATACACCTCAAAAGCCGTTGTTCTTTCAATTTCTCTAATTTTTTGCATCAAAACTTGCTTTGCAGTTTGAGCTGCAATTCGTCCAAAATCTTCTTTTGGCTCTAATTCCTCTACAATCTCTTCACCCTCTTGGATATTCGGTTCAATTGCCTGAGCATCAGCTAAAGAAATATGTCTATCTGGATTAAATCGAATTTTTCGAATCCCATCCTCACCCTCTTCAGATTCTTGACCTAATTCTTCTACTGTTTGATCACCTTTTAAAATAACATACCCTTCTTCATCTACGGTAACCACTGTCTTATATTGAAAGATAGAGAATACTCCCGTTTCTCGATTCAGTTTAGACTTAATAATTTGGCTTTTTTCCCCATAATCTTTTTTATAGGCTGCAGCAATTGCACTCTCTATCACTTCAATGATTTTTTCTTCTGGGATATTTTTTTCTTCTGCAATTTGAGTAATGGCGAAAGTAAATTGTTTAGCATCTAACATAATAGTATTCTTATTCTATAATCTCTGATTTATGAAATAAAATAGATCTACTTTTCTTATCCAAGCAGATCTATCTTATTATCATTCATATACTATTATTATATAGTTCTTATGAATTTGTGTCAACTCTAAGGAGAGATTTCTCTAATAGTTCTTTCTCCAAAATTAGTGATTTCTGAACAAGCAGTTTCTACTATTCGTCCATTAGCATTTACTTGTAACCAAGGGGTGTATTTTCCAAAGGCCAATCCTGCGTAATTTAATGTTGTTGTTATCGTGTTTCCTGTCACAACTGTTGCTGGGTCTAGCGGATTATATCCTCCACTTCCTTCTCTTCTTATCCCCCAAGTATATGCTCCTGTGACATTTGTTACATTTGCTACTATATTTACTCTAGGGTTCTCTGCAGATACTACATTATTTCTTACCGTACAGCTTATGATTGGTGTTGATTGTATAGTCAGTTCAATTGTCTGATTGATTTCTTTTCTATCTCGTGCTGGATTGCCTGGACATCTTAAATTAATTTCATATACTCTATCTCTAGAATCTTGTGGTGTTTGTCTACTCCTACTATCAGTGAATCCTAAGCCACTACCTACATTAAATACGTCAGCTCTTGCTCTACTTACTCTATCTACTGTACTTAATACACAACCTCCTGGAATAAGTGCATCCACATCACCTCCATCTGCATCTTCTATTGCCCAATTTACGGTTAATGGATTATCATTGGTATTTATTGTTAATGCTCCTAATCCACGATCTGGAGAACCTATTGTTGATACTGATTTACTTCCTCCACTTAAAGTAAAGTTAACACTAAGATCTGGATATGAAGGTGTAGTTATAGATCCACAGTTGACCCATCTATTTGTCAAATGTGTATTATATATATCTGTAACACTAATCTCCACTCTATAAGCATCCCCAGCTAATAAGTTATTTATATCTTGAGAACCCGTTCTTGTATTTGATAAAGGCATAACAGTTGTTCTATACCTTACTCTTAAAGAGAGTGTATCTGGATCACCTCCCGTATAATTCCAATTTACTCTACCTGTAGTATATCCTGTTGGAGTTATACTACAACTAAAGTCTCCTAAGTTGGGAGGGTCATTTGCCAGTGTGGTAAATGCAGGTCCATTTGACCAACCACTCCATCCATTTTGTAAATTCCTTGCTCTTACTCGAGGATAATAAGTTGTCCCTGGTCTTAGTCCACTAATACTCATGCTTGTAGTAGAACCAGATTGTGATGGATTAGCTATAATGTTTCTAAATCCAGGATCTGTAGCAACTTCTACCTGAGAATTAGTCTGTCTATCGCCTTCAGGATCACTATAGCTCCAATTTGCTGTTGCTGTAGTAAAGCTAATCGGATTGGTATTCGTATACCTTACATTCGGCGCTGCATTAGGAGGAGGTGATGGTGGAGTTGTAGTCGGTGGAGTTGTAGTTGTAGGTGGACGAACTGGGGCCGGAGCCGGAGCTGGAGCCGGAGCTGGAGCCGGAGCTGGGGCCGGAGCCGGAGCCGGAGCTGGGGCCGGAGCTGGACAAGAAAGCACAGTAGCCCACTCAAGACACTGGTATACTCCTCCTCTATCAAACCTATTCACATTAGACCTCACACATCTACTCGGTTGTTCCAAAACCCTCGTACATCCTGGAGGAGTATTAGGAATAATTTGAACAAAGCCATTTACTCTTTGAGGAAGTATGATAAAGATAGCTACAATCAAAGATAAAAGCAATATACCAAAAACTATTATATTTACTTGTTTTATCGTGCTTTTCATACATTTATTCTCTTAGCCTTATATAATTTCAAACCGAGGAATATTAACCCCATTAAAGAAATAAGCGTGATAAATAGAACCCATATACCAGTATCTTCAATATTATCCTTACATTGACTTGAATCTAAATTTTGACAATCATAGATAATCTCAACGCTATCTACGATATTCCCAGAAGAATCTTTTAGAATACTCGTGACAGTAAGCTTATTATAAGCCTTATTTTGAGGTAATGGAGTATATATTCCATCTATTTGCTCAGTTATTTTACCGTTATATTGACTTTGAGCAATGATTCTCCCCTTTTCATCTCGGACAATATTTTCCAAAACCCCATCTACTTCTCCTTCATTTATATTATGAATACAGGTAACTAACTCTAGATCTTTTTCTGGATTATAAGGAGCAGTGTTAAATCCAGTAAAGGCAATCCTTGGATCCATTATACTACTATAGGTAAAGCGAATATTAGCTATATTATCCCAGGTCATATTAGAATATTCTCCTTGCGTAGAAACCATTACTTTAACATAATAAACTGGCTCTTGAATATCCTCTAAGGTATAGATAAGATCAGTATTTTCTTGTCCCGTCAACTCAAGTTCTTGATTAAGAATATCTTTTACACGTGATAACTCTCCTGAGTCATCACTCCAACTATATACCTCATAAGATACTGTTACTTTTTGAGACTCATTAGTATTATTTTGTATAGGGACTTTAATGGTAACGGGTTGCACTTCAGGGTATATAGGATTGGTTTCTAGATTATTATATATTTGATCATTAATGGTTATCTTATCCTGCCCAATACTTACTTTTTCCTGATTTTCTCCTTCTATAGTAAATACCGAAGATCCCAAATTAAATGCAGAAGCTTCATCTGCAAAAGACAATCCCGCGATACTTATTTGATTATCTTGTACAACAGAAAACGTTACTTGATATTCACCTTTCGCAGCATTAATAGGAAGACTATATACCGTATCTATTGTATATCTTTGTAAATTAGCTAACTGTATATTATCCTTAACAATAAATTCATCAACTTTTTTGAAAACAATGGTTTCGCCGTTTGACTCTCTCTTAAATATATTAGCTTTTAAAGCCAGCTCTGGAAGAGGGTATGGATTATTATTTTGCATTCCTCCTTCAAGAATAAGTACATCACCCGGCTGATATACTTGTTTATCTGTACCAATATTGAACTCTATATCTGTTAAGTTATATATATCAAAGCAGTTACCTAACTTAGCTGATTTAAGTCCTTGTGGGTTGAGCTTACTACTATAGTTCTCTGTTTTTTGAGGAGATAAATCACTTAATGGCTGAGCTAACACCGTTATCTGAGGTAATAGTAAAGATACCATTAATACCACTATACCTACTATTGATTTTATTTTTTTCATAGCACAATTTATCTATTTATGTTACTTATATCATATCATATTATCTTTTTATTAGATAATATACCTTGTGGATAAGTATAACTATCATCCCTTATACAAAAAAGAAATGAGCTCCCTTATTAGAGACCTCATTTCTTTTTTGTATATTGTTATTGACTTTAAGGATTAACCTCTCGTATACTTCTATTTCCCAAATTCGTTACTTCTGAACTACAGACTGCATCATCTTGCCTTCCATTTCCATCCCTTACTCGTACTGATGGTTGATACTTACCAGGAGCGGTAGTAGAAGAATAATCAATATCTAATGTTGGGGTAGTGTTGGTTCCTGAAGGAATTGTTGTCGCAGAATATCCACCCCCAGATCCATTATCAGTCTGCCATGTATAATTAGCCAAGCCATTGGTAACCGTTACATTAACTCTCGCAATTGGATTAGATGATGTAACTACGGTGTTTTGTACTGTACAGCTTACCACCGGTCTTGTTAAAACACGCAAGGTAATAAATCTGTCTACCGCTGGTGAAACTGCTTGATTCGTTGGTCTAGCTGGACATGTAATTCTTAATCGATATGTTCTATCAGCTAATACAAGTGGTGGCTCTACTTGCAATCTAGATCCTGTAAATCCTATATTAGTTCCCGAGAATACTTGATCATTCCCTCCACCTGCTGTGGTCTGTGTACTTGCATTACATTGAGTCAATCCTTCATTATTCGTAATATTCCATTCTATATCTATTCTGTCTCCACTACTTACGGTGAGTGTTTGTCCAGGGTTGGCAGTATTAGATCCATTTCTGAGGATATAACTCACACTAGGTGTAGGATAATCTCGTGTTCTAAATGAAGTACCATTAACCCATGGAGCAGTATTAATAGTTCTGCTAGCTTGACCATCAGTTGCTCGAGCTCGAATATAGTATTGAGTTCCCGCTATAAGGCCAGTAGTGACTCTTTGTTCAAGAGATGCATTATTGATAGGAATATTTGCAACAATATTGGTAAACGAAGCATCTCTCGCCACTTGCACCTGAGCTTGGGTTTGAGGATTGTTTTCTGGATCGGTATAATTCCATCGTATAGTAGCTTCTGTATACGCAATATCTTCCGCCCTTACATTACTCACAGTTGGGGGACTATTAGGAACAATAGATGTTACATTATAATACGTAACTGGTTGTGGGGTAAAGGCTTCTCTAACAATATTAGGTCCCATTGTCACTCCGGGAAATCCACATGGATATAATACTGAGACCGCATATAGCCAAGGAAATGTTCCTAATGGAGAGGTCCAACCAACTGCAGGGAGACTATTACAGTAAGGAACCCATTCCAACAATCCTGTAAAAGGACTTATTGCAAATCCGGGAGTTAAGCTACCTGAAGGAGGTACATAAGTACTATTTTGATATACATAATAATACGATCCATTAGCATTAAAGTTAGCAGTTATATTAGCAGTTCCCGGACCTACTGCCGTACATGCTGTCCCCGAACAACTAATAGCCGCTGGGTTAGAGCTGGATAAGGTATAGGTACTCGCATCGGCAAGACCTCCCCAAAACTGAAAATTTGCTCCTGTAGTCCATATCCCTCCATTATGAGTAAAGGGTATCCATTGATTCGCAACTGTAGTATTATCTAAAGGAGGAGTTCCATACCCTGAACCTGCCATAGTAAATGATCCTACCGTATTAGTTGCTACTGGAGAAGCACCAATAATAGAATCCCCCACATTAACCGAAGCATTCCATTGAGGTAATAATACTCCGCCTCTATTTAATTGAAAACTCTTTGATAAACTTACATAGGTATTAACATTCGAAACAATACACGTATCACTAAGTATAGGAACTGCATATACAAGAGCAATAGGTACTGGACCGCAAGCAGCTGTTGTCATAAGCCTATTTGGATTATAACTCAAAGGAACTGATGCTGACTGACTAATTGAAGGAAAAATAAATATTCCCCATATAAAAAGATTAATAATAAGGAATAAAATAGTATTTTTTTGCATAATTATTTTTTCTTAGCTAATCTTATCCTTCCTCTTTTTTGAACATAATACACTCCCCATCCCACCAGTATTACAATTAAGATTAAGCCTACACTTCCTAGTATTACTCTTTCTGGAGATTGACTAAGCACAGTTACCTCACAAGTAGCTCCTGGAATATCACTACAATTATACGGAATGGTTACCTCATCTATTACTTTACCGGAGCCATCACTCATAGTAGCTATGATAGTGAGATTATTATAACTTCTATTTTTTGGTAAATCTGCTATTATTCCATCAATTTGCCCAGAAATAACCCCATTATATAGACTTCGAGCTATTTGTTTCCCATTTTCATCTAATACTTTTGTCTCTACCTTTATATCGTTTACTATCAAACCTGAAGTATTATGCACACAGGTAAATACCTGAGACCCAGTTCCTGGGAATTGATTGATCCCTACCCAATTAAATCGGGGGAGTTTACCCATATCTGTTGCAAACCGTATATTACTAATAGTTTCATATCGTTGAGATAAGGGTATATCTCCTGATTGAGTAGCACTTAATTTTACATAATATATTGGGAGTTCAGCTTTTTCTACCGTTCTTGTTATCATCACCTCTCCATTAGCAGGAATTGTAATATCTTCTTTTTCTTCTTTAAGTAATTGCTCTGGTCTTAGAGCATCCCATGAATATATCTGTGAAGTCAATGTCATTCTCTGTTCTTGATTAGTATTATTCTTTAAAGGAATTCGTACTCGAACTGGTTCATTTGATTTATGAGTAGTCAAAAATCCATGATTAATGTTTTTCTGGTCATTAACCATAGTACGAGTCTGATCGAGATATACTTGCTCTTGATTAGATCCTCCCACATTAAAGACAACTCTATAAGCAAAGACATCATCAGAAAACTCTAGACCAGATAACGCAAATCTATCATATTGATAGGCAAAGAATAATAGTTGATATTCCCCCTGTGGAGCAGCAACTCCTAAATCATAGGTTTTCTTAACATCAACACTCCCCTTAGCAGGTAAAATTAAATCTTCAGCAATAATAAACTCATCTATAGTAGTGGTAAAAGCCTGTTCATTACTATTAGGAATATTTTTGACTAAACGCGCCGCAATAGTAACATCATTAAGAGGATAGGAGTTGTCATTATTAATCGTTCCTGAAAGTCCAATTATATCTCCAGGTTCATATTGAGGTTGATCCTGAGCAAGATTAATCTTTACATTTCCAAAAGTATATACTGTAGAGCAATCTCCTAAACTACCTTCATTAAGTCCTCGAGAATTTAATCTACTCATATATGCTGGTGTGGGTGGAGCTGATTTTTGTATTTGTTTTATTTGTTCTTCTGTTGGAGCAGTGCCTGGAGTTAACTCAATACCATATAGATCTACCGAGTTATCCTGAGCTAATATTACTCCATATGGAAACACTATTAAACCTACTAATACTAGAGAACATAGTCGATAGAATTGTTTTTTCATATATATTTTATATTTATACTAATTTTAGTATAGCACATTATAAATACTGTAAACAGTTTTACTCTGTGGATAAGTTTATAAAATAATTTTTACAATATGTTTCTTCCCCTTTTGAATAATATACTCATTTTTAGTATCACATTCAAAAAATGGATCGGTGATGACTTCTTGATTTACTTTGACCCCTCCTTCTTGTATAGCTCTTTTAGCTTCAGACTTTGAAATAGCAAAAACTTGAGAAATAACACTTACTAATTTTGTATCCTCTAACTTTGATTGAGTAATAGTATCTATGGTAGTAGGAATTTCTTGTTTTGAGAATAATTGCTCAAAATACTCTTGAGCTGATTGAGCCTCATTTTCCCCATAATATCTCTTTATCACTGTATAAGCGAGATGTAATTTAATATCTCGTGGATTCATTCCTTGTTTTAAGCGTCTCTCGTATTCCTGCATACTGGCAGTATCTATATCTGTTGCTAGGGTATAATACGATATAATTAAATCATCTCTTATTTGCATAATCTTGGTAAACATATCCTTAGGAGTGTCGGTAATAAAAATACCATTTCCCCAAGACGTACTCATTTTTCTCCCATCCATTCCCAGTAATAGTTCAAAAGTAATAATATCTTGCTGCTCTTGTTGATAATATTTCTGAACTTTACGCCCTGCCATTAAATTAAAATATTGATCATTTCCTCCAATTTCTATATCTGACGTTACCATGACTGAGTCATACCCTTGAATAAGGGGATATAGAAACTCTCGTAAACTAATTCGAGTATGATTTTGATGTCTTTGACTAAAATTATCCCGGTCTAGCATTTCATTGACGGAAAATATATTGGCAATTTCACTCAATGTATCAAAGGAAAGACTTTCAAGCCATTCAGAATTGTAGCGTATTTCTACCTTATCCATGTCTAAGATTTTCCCAATTTGATCAAGATAGGTAATGAGATTTTGATTCACTGCTTCTTTCGTAAGCATTGGCCTCTCCGAATCTTTATCAGAAGCATCACCAATACGAGCCGTAAAGTCGCCAATAATAAGCACAATATGATGCCCCCAATCTTGTAATTGCCGTAATTTCCAAAATGGAACCGCTCTTCCTAGATGAATTTTATCTCCTGTTGGGTCTATTCCAAACTTTATTCGTAAAGGTTTACCTGATTTTAACTTCTCAATTAATGAGTCTTTTTCCACATAATTGGTAACTCCCCTCTTAAGCCACTCTTCTATTTCTTGAATATCGACATGTACGGACATATATCTTTTTACCTTATTATTATGTTAAGTATATCACATTTTAGCTTAAATTTTAACTTTCAAATCTAAAATACACCCACCTTCAGGATATACAATAATGGGATTCACATCTAATTCCTCTATCATTGGCACTGAATATATTAAGAGATTTAATTGAAATATAGTGTCTATTAACCAATTAATGTCATATTTAATTCCTCGCGCACCTGATAATATCTTATACGTTTTGGTTTTCTTTAAAGCTTTCAAAATATAAGGCTTGGTAATAGGCATACTCGCAAAGGCAATATCATTTATAACCTCTGCATAAATCCCCCCAAACCCTATAAGTAGTACTGGTCCTAATTGTATATCTCTTTTTACCCCCACAAAAACTTCAATCCCTTTATGAGCTTGTTCTTGAACAATCACCGTACCCTTTATATGTTTACGATAAAAAGACTCTACTTCTTGTATACTATGAATACCTACTTTTACTAAACCAGCATCAGTTCTATGTAAAATATTAGGATCTACATTTTTTATCACAAGAGGATATGTCAAATAAGAGTCTATCTTTTTTATATCTGTCTTCTTTTCTATTAATAATGTCTTTGGTAATTCTAATGATAGTTCTCGAGCAATAAGATTAACCGTTGTCCATGATGCTGTTGCCATATTTTGTGACTTGTCATCTCTTAAAGCTGACTCAATCTGCTGCACTGAACTTTTCTTTACATATGTTGTAGGAGCATCCCATAATTTAGCATTACGAGATTGATGATTCCATTTGTACAGTAGTGAAATTGTATGGATAGCTCTTTCAGGACTCTCAAAATAAGGAATAGTTCCCAATGTATCACTCAATTCTTTTACTGCAACCCCTCCAACAGGAACAACGATAATAGGTTTATGAGGATTACGTTGTGCAATATCTTGAATAACCCTCCCAATAGCTGCTAATGGAGTCATAATTTGAGGAGTAATAATAATCATCACTGCTCCTACGGATTTTTCTTTAATAATAACCTGCAACGTTTCTCGATATCGCATATCATCAGCATCCCCCAAAATATCAATAGGATTATTACAATTTGCTGAGGCAGGCAAAATTTTATGTAATTGCACTAAAGCCTTTGACTCAATAGAAGCTAGGTTTATCGTGTGATTCTCTGCAGCATCAACTGATAATACTCCCATACCTCCGGCATTCGTAATAATTGCCAACCCATGCCTTGATACTGTTTGAAAAGAACTCAATAATCGCATCGTATCAAATAATTCATCAAAAGAATTAACCACAATTGCTCCGGCTTCATGTAATAAGGTATCTGTGATTACTGCGTCTCCTGCTAAGGAACCTGTATGTGATTGTATGGTTTTACGAGCTTTTTGAGATTTTCCTGCCTTCAAAATAATAATAGGTTTGCGAGAAGAATGGATAGCTTGTATAAACTCTTTTGGCTGAGCAATACCCTCTAAATATAAACTAATAACCTGAGTTTTAGGATCATTCTCTAAATAACGAAGACAATCAACTTCATTAATTCCTAATTTATTCCCTAAACTTATAATCTTATTGAATCCCATTGAGGCATTATTTGCCTTATCAATAAAAGCAGATATTAAAGCTCCTGATTGAGAAATTAATGAGACAGCCCCTGACTGCTTACATGATAATCCAAAAGAACCATTATATGCATACTTATGAGCATCATTATTAATAATTCCTAAACAATTTGGCCCAACAATGTGTATTCCATATGTGTTAGCTATTTTAGCTAATGCTTTTTCTCTTGCAATGCCTTCTTTTCCTGATTCCTTAAATCCTGCAGATATGACAACAACATATTTTACTCCCTTTTTACCAAGCTCAGTGACTGCATCTAAGACAAAAGAAGCAGGAATAATAACAATAGCAAGATTAATACCTTGTGGTAAGGTATTAATTCCTGAATGAACAGGAATACCTTCAATGGTACGGGTAGAGGGATTTACTAAAAATAAATCTCCTTTGTAATTACTCTTTAAAATATTGTGCAAAATTACTGATCCAATCTTTGCTTTATGTCTCGAGGCTCCAATAATAGCGATGCTTTGAGGATAAAATAATTCTTGCATATATCTTATGTTAATATAATGACCTGATCTTCAGTAGGGACTTCCGCTTTCATATGTAAATTATCTTGTATAGCTTTTGCTAATGACTCAGAAGCTTCTTGTTCTCCCTGTACTACAAAGATATTTTTAATATTTTTTGTATGTGATAACCAATCTAATAACATCTCTTTGTCAGCATGAGCAGAGTATCCTTCAACTCGCCTTACCTCAATACGATTTTCGATAGGATGATTATGAATATATACAGGATTATCTCCCTCTAAAATTTTACGACCAAGTGTACGAGGAGCTTGATACCCTACAAAGAGAATAATATTCTTAGGATCCGATAAATATCTCTCTTCATGATATAAAATGCGCCCCCCTGTAGACATACCAGAACCTGCCATAATCATTTTAGGTTGCGGTTGATTATTAATTTTCATTGAATCTTCTCGCCGTTCGGTCAATTGTAAGAAGGGAAATTCAAAGATATTATCTGTCTTAGATAATTGCTTAGCCTCTTGATTATAATACTGAGTATATTTAGCGTGAATTCTGGTAGCCTTGATTGCAAGTGGAGAATCTAAATAGACATCAATACAACATTTTCCATTTTTTGCAATTCCTTTCCCTGAATGATTCTCAATAATATCATTCAATTCATATAAAATATCTTGTGTACGTTCAATAGAAAACGTAGGCATAATAAGTACTGACTTACGCTCAATGGTATCTTCAATAGCCTGTTTTAATATTGCTTTTCTCTCTTCTATTTTTTGATGAGTTCTATCTCCATAACAAGACTCTACTATGACATAATCAGCTTCCGTTATATAGTCATATTTACGCAATAATACTGAAGGAACATTCCCTAAATCTCCTGAAAATACTAATTTAATACGCTTACCTGTTTCGGGATCTAAAACCCAAATTTCACTAATAGCAGACCCTAGAATATGTCCAGCATCCTGAAATCGAAAAGAAATATGTTCATTGATTTCATTCATCTCCTGATATTCTTTTCCTCTCCATTGAGTAACAGTTTGATCCACATCTTCTTCTGCAAAAAGAGGTAATTGACTATGATCATGCTCCATAATTGACACGGTATCTCGGAGAGAAATTTCTGCAAATTCTTGAGTTGGATAAGTAGAATAAATTTCTCCTCTAAATCCATCTTTTACTAATTTAGGAATTCTTCCAATATGATCAATATGAGTATGTGTAGCTATCATAAATTGAATAGTCTTTGGATCATATGAAAAGGGACGATAATTCAACTCATCAGCCTCAGCACTACCTTGAATAAGACCACAATCAACTACAAAGCGCACTGTACCATTATCAATAACATAATTAGCACCTGTCACGGATCCCGCTCCACCACAAAATTGAATACTTACCATTTGTTTATCTATTTATTACTATATTATGTATATTATCACAGCCTCTGTTAATTATCAACAAATAATAATAACGATATTTTTCTCCTGATTCACTATTACTTTCTTAATAGTTTGACCATCTCCTATTATTTGCTTTACCTTTTCTGAATCTAAAGCTTGTTGCTGAATCATATCACTTGTGGAGTCTCCTGAAACAGAGATAATATCGCGCATTTTCCCATTAATATGAATTTGATATGGTATTATTTGTTGCACTAATTTTGACTCATCATATACTGGCCATTGAGCTTTATGTACAGACTCGGTTTTTCCTACGATTTCCCACAATTCTTCCGCCAAATGAGGAGCAAATG
>JALQTA010000090.1 GCA_023264145.1 Minisyncoccota bacterium
GGAGAACAAACTATATCTCAGAACGGCACAGCGGACTTCTATGGGTTTTTATTAGCCCCAGAATATCATTTTGAAACTACCGGGACTTCTAAGTTTGCTGGGGCACTTTGGGCGAAGTCTGCCGACCTAGGTAATAATACCCAGGGCAAAGTATTTCAAAATATAAATCAATCTATTCTAGATTATTTACCTGAAGGCACACAGAACCTACCTAATTCTGAACGGATTACCTCTATTATTTCTTATAAAGAATTACCATTCTAGATTATGACTCAACGCTACTACTGGGAAAATACTGAAACCGGCGAGAAAGATTATGCATCTCCTGTAGAAATGCATAAAAAATATAAGCTGTGCAAACCCTGCATGAAAGCTCTTGCTAAAGGATTCTCTAAGAAAAAACATTATAAAAATTGGATCGTAACAGGCAAGGGCACTGAAAAATAACTGCAAAATATTTTGTGTTTTGACGACTTTTTTGCACAACCTGTTTATAGTTATAATAGAGAACCTGCAAGCTGACTCTTGCTTCTCAGACAAATTATAAACTTATAAGCGTAGTTCTTATACTAAAGTTTATCTAGGTCTATATCAAAGTTCTCAAACGGAATAGACATGCTCCGTTTATTTTGCCATGTCTAAGAACCTTGACAATTTTATATAGAATTAAACATGATTAACCTCGATTCCGTGCGCGTGATCGACCCGATCCTCACACAGTTGGCTCAAGGATACAAAAATGCTTGACTTCAGGCTCATTATATGGTAACATATAATTAGTAAACTGCATAAATTGCTGGAAGCCTAAACCTAATGAACATTTACGAACAATTTATTGAACACTGTAGATCAAAAGAAGACGACCTTATTAAATCTGGAGATTATAAAGAAAACCATCATATAAAACCTCGACATGACGGTGGTTCAAATGATAAATCTAATTTGATTTTCTTATCTAGACAAGACCATATAAGAGCACATCAATATCTTTATATAGCATACCAAAATCAAAAAGATAAAATAGCCTATTTATTTATGATAGGAGACCCTACAGGTGAGGCAAAAAGATTATCAGGAATAAACGGACAAAAAAATAGAACCAAAGAACAGCGCTCTAATTCAGCCAAAAAGGGTGCAATAACTCAAAGAGCAAACAATTCAGGGATCTTTAATAGAGGCAACTCATGGAGAAATAATGTATCTCTAGCGGCTTCTAAGAATATAGCGAATAACCGGATGGTTAGAATTTCCGACAATACTAAAAAGTTGATGAAATGTAATTTTATTCTTTTATACAAAACCTTGGAGATCTGTATTTTAGGAGAACAGTTTAATAATTTCGTAGAAATGTCTAAATATATATCAGATATGCTTGGACTTGTAATTGTTCAAAGTGAGCACAAAAAGTTTTTATCCTTTATTAAAGGAGACAAAAAAAGTTTTCATAGCATTACATTAGGCAAGGTAATCAGCAGGCAAGCTTAGGTTATATCTAAGAAGCTTCAACGACCAGGAGATGAAATAATTCTCCCACGAAAATGCAGAGCCCACATATTTGTGGGTTATGATATGGTCTAAACTCATAGGAAACTATGAGATATAGAATAAAGAGTCTATATAATAATATAATTGGAAGGAGTCTCAACCTTCTTTGCCCCCTCTGTATCCATGAACCAACGTGCTGGGCGCACACTTGTATTCGGAAAAGAAGCTTTTGCTGCACAGACGTTTTTGCGTTCTCCGGGTACTAATATCCAAAAGATCCAAAACGATTTCGGAACGCGTTCTTTTGCGTTAAGACAAGAGGCCATTTCCTGGGAGATAGCCGAAGAAGTGGCAGCTGAAGCAAAAAATGGAGCTGCACAAATCGACTTACGCCAATTTGCAGCAAAAGATGCTAGCAATCGCCTCATGCAGTCATGGGAAGTGCACGTAGCAGAACAAGTGACTAATCCCACTTTATATGAACCTACTAACGTATTAGATCTCACTAATTATAATAGTGGTGCCGATACGTTTAACAGTGCCACGTCCGATGTGGAAATGCTTTTGGATGATTGTAAAGAGCAAGTACGGCGGCAGATTGGGATCTATCCTAATAAAATGGTGATCAGTCCCGACGGCTTTAATGCGCTAAAACGTAAACAATATTGCGTAGATTAAATTAATTATGTTACATTA
>JALQTA010000091.1 GCA_023264145.1 Minisyncoccota bacterium
AATGACCCATATTCATAGTTAGGATCGAGCGAAAATCCTCCCCCCGTTAATAATACCGCTCCCCTTGTTTGTTGTAAATCATCTAAAAGATATTGTACCGAATGAAATACATGAGCAACATTTAACCTGAAATCCTTCACCAGATCTTCAGTTTCTTCAGATAATAAACTTTTCCTTTTCATCCCAGCAGCATTATAAAACAAAACATCGATAATACCCATTTTATTCTTCAAAGCAGAGATAGCAGCTTCGAGTTCATCCTTATCATATGCATCAGCTTTATGATAAAAAACATGAATACCTTGCTCTTTCAACAGAGTAGCCCGCTCCTTTAAAGTACTTTCATTACGACTAATAAGACCTACCACAAATCCATTCTCCCCAAACTTTTGTGCCATAGCAAACCCTAATTTAGGCCCTAATCCAATAATGATAATATTTTTCTTCATATCATTCTTTCTCTCGTAGTATGCGTCTTATCCCCATTAATTCCTCTCTATTATACCCCTTTTGCCTTCTTTATGATAGGATAGATACAAGAATATAATCAATATAAAACCCCTATTCATGAAGAATTCATTCATCTCATCTATTCTCATCGCCCTTATTATCATCATACTCGGTTTGATCGTCGCTCTATTTGTAAGCAATTATCGGGTAGATGTCATCCCCAAAGAGCCAAATCCTCTTCCCCCCACCACTACTAATGAATGTGGTATAGAAAGTTGTAATGGACTAGATATTGTTTGTAGCACCCAGCCTGCTGAAGTATGCCCTGCTATCTATAAATTCGGAGATAAATGTCGTCAATTTGCTGAATGTGGAAAAGTAGATGGACAATGTCAGCAAATAGAAAATCCTCAATTCACCGCATGCAAAAGCTGTGTCGAGAGTTGTGAACAACAATATAAAGATGATACTGAAAAACTCTTCACCTGCGAGAGTACCTGTGGAGAATAAATCCCCCTCTTGACCTCCCTTCCTATTCAAGGTAATATATTATTATATGAAAATATCTTCATATAATAATATAAATTAAAACCTTAGCTATGGAATAATTATATGAAGAAAGAACTAGAAGATGTACTTGTAATGCGTATTATGGGTAATACCAATCGATTGAATATTCTCCGTATTATCTATAATGCGAGTACCGACCTTTGCGTGAATCAAATCTCAGACTTAGCTAATATTTCCCAATCCCTCACCTCCCATCAATTAGCTTATCTATCCGCTCATGGAGTAGTAGAAGGACATAGAATGGGACAAACCATGTGCTATGTACTCGCTAATAATGCCCTCGCCCATAAAATCCGCCGTATCCTCACCATATTATCAGAAGAATAAGTATAATCATATGAATCAGGACAATAAAAATTTCTTACCACTTATCATTGGAATCATTATCGTTATCGGTGTAAGCTTTGTTGCTTTTGCATCACAGAATACCCCCGCTACTGAAACCCAAGATGTCGTTGATAAAGTACAAGAAATCTCAGAAGAGACAAGCACATCAGAAGAAATACCCCAATCAGATGAAAGTCTAGGTACACCTCAAACAGTACCAAGCACAAATACCCCCTCAACAACCGAAGAGTCCACTCCAGCCACAACAGTAGGAAGCTATGAAGCCTATAGTGCAGACAAAATAGCCCGAGCAGCAGATGGTACGGTAGTATTATTCTTCCATGCAGCATGGTGCCCATCATGTAGAGCACTTAATGCTAATATAGAATCCAATAGAAGCCAAATCCCCGCAGGAGTATCTATACTCAAGACAGATTATGACTCCGAAACTGAACTCAGAAAAAAATATGGAGTAACCACCCAACATACCCTCGTACAAGTAGATAAAGATGGAAATCTTATCAAAAAATGGAGCGGAGGATCAACTCTAGATAGTATAATCTCTCAAATCAACTAATATGATATTCTTCTTCATATCCGTACTTGCAGGGATATTAACCGTACTCGCCCCCTGCATACTCCCCCTTCTTCCTATTGTCATCGGATCATCCGAACCAGAACAAGGGAGACATATTTCACGAAGAGCCCTTGTTGTCATCCTCTCCCTTTCAT
>JALQTA010000092.1 GCA_023264145.1 Minisyncoccota bacterium
CTTCATAATAGCGATGATAAGGATATCCTTCACTATATTTATTGGTAAGATGATATCCCAAAGCAGTTAAAATATCTTGAGATACATAATTCTCTGAGGCAATGAGGCGAATAGTCTGAGCTTGTCTTGTGGTCTCTTTTTGAACTAATTCTAAAATGGTATTCATAGTATCTATATTAGGTGATATATATAGTATATCAAAATCTATGGGATGATACTATAAGATATGATATAATAGTATTAAATAGGATAAAAAATACAATGAAACCATTAAGTGGGTTATGGTTATACATTAATTTAGGGCTTGCCGTTATATGGGATCTGGTTGGTTTTGTTTTATTGATTATTAATTTTATTCCCGTCGTTCAAGTTATTAGTCTGGTAGGATCTTTTGTTTTGGATATTGCGGCTACAATGACAGATTTAATTTTTTCATTATTATATCGAGGGTATGTAGTGATTTATTCCGTCAATATGAAGGTATATCAAGGAGCTCAAATTGCATCTGTCTTAAGGCTTGCACGCAGGTCTCAGAATACTAGTCCACAAGGAAATAGAGTACAGCAAGCTTTAGCTAAAAAAGCTCAGCAAATTAGTAAAGATATGTTAGGGCAATTTGCAAAGTATGTACAATCATTTGCGGTAAAGAGAATTACTACCTTATTAATTGCGATAACTGTTGAAGCAATTCCCGTTATTGGAGATTTATCCCCAAGCTGGACTGTTAAGGCCTGGGTTCATGTGAGAGAACATCGCATTAAAGCAAAAAAACTTAAAGAAGATAATAAGCAATTTGAAGATTCTATTAATAAATGGAGACAGTCTTTAAGTATTCCTGGAGCTGTAAATAATATTCGGGGATTGAATAGCAGTCAAAACTCTCAGCCAGTATCTATAGGTACTAATAGATAAGTTCTCATGATGCTTAAGAATATGATATAATAATACATGATTAATATAATACCAATGAAATATCAAACATATTTATTTACAGGGTTAGTAATAGGCGGATTATTCTTAGGAATTCATGGTACATTTGCTGAAGATATTGGATCTATTACCCAAAATCAGCTTAATACCAATTATCCTACCAGTTTTATCAATCAAGATCCGCAAACTCAGGAAGAGGCAAATGCCCTGATCGATACGTATATTAAACAGAATTTTGGGGATAGTTATTATACTGAGAAGTCATCTACAGGAGAAATTAAATTAGTAGTCAAAAATAAATACTTGTTTACTAAACAGCAAATAGACTTCGCAACGATTAATTATCATATTGATAAAAGTTTTATTTTTGATAATGCCCAATATACCTGGAAAATTACTCAAGGAGATAAACCAGTATTTCAAATTACTAATAATCGCCCAAATTTCTTTTATAATTTTAATCAATCAGGAAATTATACTATTACTGTTTCTGTAAACTCAAATGGAGTAGTAAAAACCGGAACTATTACCTTAGATATCTTTGATAAAGTATCATTAGACTATCGCCCCCTTAATCCAGGAAAAGGAGATGTTATTACCGTGGCTACGGAACTCCCCATATCTCAATATACAATAGAATGGAAAATTGATGGTCAAAGTGTCCCATCGACAGGGAATACTATTACGTTTACTGAAAATAAAGGATATGGACAAAGTTATACTATAGAAGCAATAGCCAAAGATAAAAACTCAGGATATACCAAGTATTATGGTAATGCCACAATTCTCATTCAAGAACCGCAAATTAGAGTGTCTTTAGTGAATGCTCAAGATAGAACTCCTATTGAATTTGCTGATGAGATTACCATTAGTGAGGCTATGCAATTATTAATATCAAGTGATATCGATAATATAAATCAAAATGCGAAATTATCCTATATTTATCGTATTAATGATATTGTTCAAGAGGGGACAGGAAATTCTTTGATGCTTGATATTGATCCTAGTAAGTCATATAAGGTAGATATTGTCGTAAAAGATATGAATGGGGAGGGGAATGCAACTAAATCTTTTATCATTAATAAAGATAAGGGAGCTTC
>JALQTA010000093.1 GCA_023264145.1 Minisyncoccota bacterium
ATGTATAGTTCTGTCATTAAGTCCTGCCATACGGGCAATTTGTGCCTTATTATAACCTTCTGCAAGTAAGTGTTTAATTCTTAATTTAGCGGTTTTATTGGACAATACATCTTTTCTCATAGTGTTTTTTTATACTTATTAATAATTTGATAAATTCTTTGTCTGGACAGATTAAGTTCAAGGGCTAAGATTGAAGGTGATGCTCCTCGTTTATAGGCGTCTAATATTAGTTTATGCCGTTTATTAGGTTTTTTAGTCTCATCATATTCAATATCTCTGGACATTAAGTTTTCTATTGTCATTGTATGAGAGGTTTTCACCTCCTTTCGTGTAGTATTCATATATTTTAATCTACTAATACTACTTCTTCGTAATTGTCTACTATTTTCATCTGTTCTATCTCTTTTTTTACACTGGAATGTATAGTATATCCAACTTGTTCTAATGCTTTAATAATCTTATCACTAGTAGCTCCTTTAGCATAATTATCTATAATATATTTATAGTTTTTATCTATAACAGCTCCGTCTTTAGTTTTTAGATTAAACCATTTAGTTTTATTATCTTGTGGGGTTTGATTTTGCCCTTGTGAGACTACTTTATTAGTTTTAGGTGTATTGATATGGTCTTGGTCTTGAATTATGTCTTCCCCTCGATATAATGATAGTCCCAGACCAAATAATGCTATGTTTTTAACAAGACATCTCATAATAGAAGTATTTATGTCAAACATTGTAGCTTTATTAACTGTTTTGTTTCCGTATTTGGTAGTATAGCTATAGTCTACATTTAGCATGGCTTTATTTTTACCGTCTAATACAGGTAAATACATATCTTTTGTTATGTTTTCAACAGTTACAGAAGTGTGTACCATATAACCAAGATTTTCATCAAAAATATATGGTTTCCCATTATATTGATGAACAGTATAATTGCTATCTGGATAATTTTGGACTAATAAAGTCCAAGCATTAGCCCAAGATAAATAACTAAGATTTTCTTTTTTTTCTATTTGTCCTGATATATCTATTGCAGATAATTTTTCAAATATTTCTTTCATAGTGTTTTGTTTATAATTGTTTATAATTCTCGATAATATCTTGTTCAGTTATAATTTTAGCCTCAACTAATTGCTCATATGTTGTATTGGCTAACCAAGTTTCAATCATTGGACGCACTCTATTAATATGCACTTCTTGATCCCAAGCTGGATGAGCATATAACATATAATATACTTTGAATACTAGCCAGTTAATACCATATTTAGCTTTTTTTTGTAATATTTCTGGCATTTTATTTTGAACTGCTTGTCTTATTTCTTCTTCTTGTACCATATAGTCATAAGCGTCTTCGGGCTGTTGTAATAGGTCAGTTGTATCTAGTACCATAATAGTGTTTTTTAACTAATAACTCGATAATTTCTTATCTGTATACAATATAACATACTATTGACAAAGTGTCAAGTGTTTTTTATAAAATAGTTAGTTTATGCAATAGTTTTATAAATTTATCATAGATCCAAACAACTGGCATAGCAATATAATAAACTAAATACATTGTTATATAAGCTACAATTCCAAATACTGCCATAAATATAGCGGCTAATATAATAAAAGGCATATAAATAGCAGTTCTGATTATAATCATTAAAGTTTCTATAGTGTTTTATAAATTAATACCATTTATTCTTTTGCCAAAAGATTTTGGCTCCTACTGGTGTTTTATATCTAGCCTGAATATATCTAATCCCACATCTAGTTTGTACATCTACATCAGCAGTTTTAGGGCAATTATAGTTTTTTCTGGTCATATCTAGAAATTGGAACAGTCCATAGGCTGTACTTTTAGGATTTTGTGCATTAGGGTTCCAGCTACTTTCTTTCTGAATTATCCAGCTAAGTGCTTCCCATTGCTCACCTTCTCCCCAGCCATACTCTTTTGCTATACTTTGCACTTGTACTTTTGTACCTGAGAGGTCTTTTTTTGACTCTTTCGCAAGAGTTTTGGGTTTAGGTGGTATATT
>JALQTA010000094.1 GCA_023264145.1 Minisyncoccota bacterium
CTTAATGGCAATAGGATTAATTGTAATATTTATTATCTCCGCCATTGCTGCCTATGGACAAGCTCGTATTATGGGATATGTGTCACAAAGAGTTTTATTTAGGTTAAGAAACACCGTTTTCTCTTCTTTACAAAGTCTTCCAATTGACTTTTTTAATCGAAATAAAGCAGGAGATTTGATTTCCCGTATCAATAATGACACCAATAAAATTAATCAATTTTTATCTGAAGGAGTATTACGGTTTACCTCATTATTTTTCTCCTTAATTGGAATTGCAATAATGATGCTCTATCTCAATTGGCAGTTGGCAAGTATTGTACTATTATTGACTATTATTATTTTAGGGGTTACTCGAATTGTTACTCCATATATTGAAAGAGTAAACAAGACGGGGCTGATTGACCAAGGATCTTTGTCATCAGAAGTACAAGAAGGACTGACGAATTTTAACGCCATTGTGGCTTTTCAGATACAAGACTATTTCCAGGATCATTTTAATCAGATTAGTGAGCGGGTATATAGAGCAAAAATAAAGACGAATATATTAAATGATGGAATTGCTCCTCTCTATACATTTGCTGCTAATATTGCTCAGATTATCCTTTTGATAGTAGGAATTCAGTTTATTATAATGGGTTCAATTACCATAGGACTTTTAATCGGATTTTTAGCTTACGCTCAAAAATTCTTTGAACCATTAAGGGTATTAGGGTCTATTGTAGGAAGTTTACAGGGAGCTTTAGCAGCATGGACACGGGTAAGAGAAATTATTTTACTTAAGTCAAACTTAATACCTTTGGAGACTGATAAGAATATATCAAGTAATCAAGATGAATTACTCTCATTTAGAGAGGTATCGTTTGGATATGATGAGGAAATGATTATTTATAATATGAATTTTGTATTAGAGCGAGGGAAAACCTATGCTCTTGTTGGGCCAACGGGAGGAGGGAAAAGTACTATCGCTTCTCTGATGGCAAGACTGTATGATCCTCAAAAAGGGACTATTGTGTTTAAAAATAAAGATATAAGAAGCTATTCAGATGAAGAAAGAACCAAGGGTATTGGGTTTATTCTCCAAGAGCCCTTTTTATTTACGGGAACAATTGGTGATAATCTAAGATATGGTAATTCGGCTTTAATAGGCATAAAAGATGAAGAACTTATAGACATATTAGAGTCACATCACTTACTAGGGTTAATGGATACATTTGATAATGGTATTGCAACTATAATAGAAAATAATGGGATTAGTATTGGGCAAAAACAAATTATTTCCTTTATTCGTACATTATTAAGAGAGCCTGAACTTCTGATTCTTGATGAAGCAACAGCTAATATAGATACGGTAACGGAGCAAAGATTACAGACAATATTGGCTCAATTACCAGATACAACTACTAAAGTTATTATCGCGCATAGACTCAACACTATCAAAAAAGCAGATCAAATATTCTTTATTAGTGGGGGAGTATTAACTCCAGCGGAGGACTTTGATTCAGCCCTCAACCTTATACAAAATCAAGAGGGAGGAAGTTAGGGAAACAATAAAAAGAGAAAACAAAAACGCCTTCCTTACAGAAGATTTTTTTGTTTAAAGTAGATTTACTTAAGAAAACGGATGGTTTCAGACCAGTCACGAATCTCAGGAAGTCCAGATAGAGGACCTATATCTTGTCCAACTCTAACAAATCCATATTGAGAGGGTTTTTCTGGTTGCATGAAAAAGAATTGAGATCCATTTGTTTTGGTATAAGGTCGGGCTTTCTCAGGACATTTAATATTATATTCTCCAAAAAATTTATCACCTGGGTCTTCTGGGATAGTATAGTTAATCTCAGCTGTAGTATATGTGTCTGTTGTGAAGTTTGTTACAACAAAGCAATCTTCGGGATTAGCTTCTGTTAAAAACTCCTTAGTGACAGCTTGTGTTAAGGTGTATTTGGGATCTTTAGTAAATATTTCTAACTTAGGGATTAGTTCTCCACTATCTAT
>JALQTA010000095.1 GCA_023264145.1 Minisyncoccota bacterium
AATGTCGTCTAACGGTAGGACACTGGTTTCTGGCACCAGCAATTGGGGTTCGAGTCCCTGCATTCGAACAACGAAGTTAGAGAATGAGAAAGCTACACTATAGATAAATTGTCAGTTATGTAGGGGCGACCTTTCAGTCGCCCGAAGGGGTGGAATTATTTTGTTCTCCTTTTAACTACCTCAGGTAGTTGGAGAGGGGATTAATGCATATAACGTTGACAAATAGATTATCAATTGATACAGTAATTATCGACCTATTGCTTCTGGTTATTATGACAAAATCAAACGGCAGATTCATCTCATTCAGAGATGGAGTACTGGTATCTAGTATTATACAACAGATGAAGGAAGGTTCTCTTCCTAAGCTCACAATAGCTTCTGCTACCACGGATAATCTTGAAGAAGCATTTCAGGAATTTGAAGAGAAGAAACAAAGACTCCTGAGGAGAAATCAACAGCATGGTCCTATTCCTCAGTGGCCAGATATTGAGCAAGATAAGTGGTACACACTGATGGCTGCATATGAAAATCTTATATCTTTAGACGATATCAGGAGACTGAACCCAGATCTCTGTCAATGAACAACTTTTCTCAAAAGTCACCCCACCGGGTGGCTTTTTCTTTGACAAAAGTTATCTTGTAACTTTTGTCAAAACATGATATATAATACGTGTTACTATGGGCTACATTCATGACCTGTCAAAACAGCTCTTTTGAGCCTTCTCAATTGATGCAGGAGGCAGCAGAGCGAGCATATCGAGATGCTCCTCAAGACTATCAATCACGATACAGCTTTCATCTCGCCAAGTTGCTGGGAGTGGTACTCCCTTATACCCCGTTCTGGCGTCGGTTGATACCGTTTCTTTGATTGGTATCTTTGCAGCACTAAGAGCCCCTATTTCGGTAGGGGCTTTTTTCTTTTATATAAAAAACTTCTCACATTCAAGGAGAAGTGAGAAGTAAATATGGGCAGTGGTTCACGATCGTTGAGTTTGACCTCGGAGCTCTACCCCGCCAGATTGTGCCACCATTTCAGCAGAGTCTTTTTCTTCTTCAAGAGTTTCAATCTCTCTTGTAAGACGATTAATGATATCGTCTATCAGGGGTGTCGGGTGCAGGTTCGCGAGAGCATTTAATTTCGCCTTTTTTCTTTTGATTTGAACTTTCAGTTCTTCGATGCTACACATAGCCATAAGACAGGGCTTTTTTACCATATACCAAGCACTCTATTTTGTCAAATTGTCTTTACAGATAAACAAAAATATGATATTAATAAGGAGGTGTTTCCGTACAGCTTATGCCACTTCATCAACGTATCCTTGCATTATTTATTTTCCTCCTTCTTGCACTGTTTTGGACATATAAAAAAAAGCCCATACTTCCTCCTCAGGCACATGTTCCTCCTACGGAAGAAAGTATGGGGTCTTTGGAACAGATGTTCCAGGATATTCCTTGTGAAGAGGGAAGAGGTATTCGGTATACAATATTGGATAAGGGAGGTGTAAAGACAACATGCGTTCCTCAGCCATCCCCAAGTGAGATCTAGGTCTCACATCAATCAATTCCTCAAGTCACTCGCATCAGAGTGGCTTTTCTTTCCCTTTCAAATTCTCCCTCCTATATTTTAGTTTGGAAGGGGGTGGCTGGAAGTATTTTGCCCTCCTTTGGAGGGGGTGTCGAAAAGACGGGGGTGGACTAAATCTCTAGATATTGTAGTCAATACGTATTGACAAAAAGAGGAAAATATGGTATATATAAGAGGCACGACGAGATCATTTCCATGTCGAAACTTCAATTCTGGGCCCCCGTGCTTGCGGGGGGGCTTCTCCTCGGAATCGGAGGTGCTTTCTTCGCCTTTGGTGTTCCACCCGAAGTGGTAGGAGCTCTTCAGAAGGTGAAAAACCTGGTGGGACAGAATGTTT
>JALQTA010000096.1 GCA_023264145.1 Minisyncoccota bacterium
CATTTAGCTTTACCAACCCACTTCATTACGAGTATCAAGGGACTTAATAGCGCATCCCCCAGATGAATATGACTATATCTTTTCTGTCTCCATATCAGTTTCCCTATAACTTCTAGTATGAATAAGGGAAGATATTTATTCCCCTTGGTATTTGCAATTAAGTCTACAGAAGCACCAGAAGAGATAAGTGACTGATACAAATTATATGAATATTGCTCCATACCACCTGTAATGGGTGGGTATTTACGAGTAATAAATAAAATATTTGTGGAATATGATTTCATCAACCAATCTTATCTTTTATTTTTTTAATCGAGAAGTGATATCTTCTAAGAGGATACGATTAATTTTGATAAGATCAGCTAAAACTCCGGTGATAATAGTAGAGAATCCTATAGAAATCAAAATTGATGCCAATATCAAAGACTGTACATGATCTCCTTCGGATTGAAGAATATATAATAAATAAATATACCGTGCTCCTATGGCAACACCTCCAAGAAATATCAAAGCTCCTGCCCATACTAAAAACTTATAGGCATTATACATTAATACTGATCGCATAATCACGAGTCCTGATTTTTGAATATGCGTCCAAATATTTCCAATAAGTCGAGACTTCCCATTTGTTCGTACACGGAATACAATAGGTACTTCTACTACTTTCATCCCATGATTAGCAGCAAATACTATGGTTTCATGAGTATAGGTATGGGATGAGAATAAACGGAGAGATTTGATAAATCGACGTGAATATCCTCGGAATCCCGTAGAAGCATCAATTACTTTTGTCCCTGACAATATTCGAATTGTCCAACTCCCAATAATATTCCCAATTTTTTTGGTAATAGGCATATGCCCGAGAGTATTGACCTGACGATTACCAAGAACCATATCTGCTCCATCCTTTACCAGTGGGTTGACCAGTTTTGGAATTTCACTTTGATCATATTGATTATCTGCATCAGTATTAACCACATAATCAGCTCCCGCTTCATAAGCATATTCCATCAGATTAGAGAATGTTTTTGCAAGCCCCATATTGTGAGGATTTTCCAATACATGTTCAGCTCCTGCCTTTCTTGCAACTTCCATTGTCTTATCAACTGATCCATCACTAAGCACCATTACCTCTACTTTATCAATTCCTTTAATTTTTCTTGGTATAGACTTTATTACCTCTGCAATACTCGCCTCTTCATTATACGCAGGAATCGTCACAATCAATTTTTTCATATCGTAAAGCTATTAATTTATATACTGAATATATTTTACTCATAATTATACCACACTACTCTCTCTAATAAAATTATGCTATACTAATAATATCTAAAAATAATATACAAATATGATTGAAGTAAAAGGAGTTACAAAAAAGTTTCAGTCCAAATCGATTATCAAAAATTTGGATTTGAAAATCAAAAAGGGTGAATTTTATGCTCTTATTGGTCCTAATGGAGCGGGAAAAAGCACCTTGGTAAAAATGTTAGTCGGATTATTACATCCTGATGATGGGGATATCCTGATTAATGGTATTAGTATGACCGATGATCCTCAGACAGCAAAGGCTTTGATTGGATATATTCCTGATGAACCAACGGTATGGGATGGAATGACGGGATTTGAATTTTTGAACTTTGTGGGGGCTCTCTATAATATCCCTGCCAATGAACGTCATCGTAATATTCGTAAATTATTAAAGCTCTATAAAATGACTGGTACCGAACATCAGTTGTATCAGGATTATTCTCGTGGATATAGACAAAAGTACTCTATTCTTGCTGCCCTACTTCATGACCCTAAGGTTCTCCTCATTGACGAGCCAATTGT
>JALQTA010000097.1 GCA_023264145.1 Minisyncoccota bacterium
ATAGGAGTATATGTAGCTTTTTCTAAAGACTCTGTTTCTTCAATAGCTAATAATAATGATGCTTTTAAACTCTTTGAGTAAGAAGAAAAATATCCTTTACTATCATGTATTGGTATCGAATCTGCTAATGCTCTTATCTTATCTAAGACTTCCATCCTATCTTTTTTTCCTTTTAGGGGAATATTATTAATCTCTCTGATAATAGGAATGATTTGTTTATATTCTTGCTCATTATAGGCTAATATATTGTTATATTCCTCCACAGTAAGCCCAGCCTGTTTTAAATACGTAATTCCTTGTACAATATTCTTAATGAGCTTACTTCTATCAAGGCCCCGAGGAATTAATATATGATTATATGGTAGGGTATCAACAAAGGAACCAATAATTTCAGCTTGATATACGCTATCAATAGCAGTTTTTTCAGCTCCCCCTGTATATTCAGCATAATCTTTCAATAATGATTGACCAAAACTATGAAAGGTATGGATATGAACCTTATAGGCGTCATTCCCAATAAAAGAAGCTAATCTTTGCCGCATATTATAGGCTGCTGCCTCAGTAAAGGTAAGACACATAATATTTTCTGGCAAAATATCTTCGTTCTCAAGAATATTTGCTACTCGAAGAGATAATAATTGCGTCTTACCGGAACCTGGTCCAGCAACTACCATAACAGGGCCATGTATCATATCAACAGCCTGTCTTTGCTCTGAATTTAATTGTTGATAAGCTTCTTGATATGATGACATATATAATATAATACTTAATACATTATATCATAAAAAAGGCCCAAATGAAGCAATAGTATCTTTCTGAATGCCTCTCAAAAGATCAACTTGAATTTCTCCAGTACCAGAAATATGATACCATTTTACTACCTCCCAAGGACCATGACAAAAAAGACTCGTACTGCCATTTGGTAATTGATTAAAGACTGTATTCTTTTGTAAAGCTCTTTCAAGCTTTTTAAAAAGATTCAATCCAATCACTGTCTCCCTGCTCATGAACAGGAGATAGTGACAATTGATATACTGGAAACTGAGCTGCAATTTCTGCCAAAACTCTACTTAGAGCATCCATGATGAAGGGTAACCAGGATTGAAAGAATATGCTTGGCCTATAATATCTAATATTTAATGATTAGATATTATAGATCAAGCACATTAGTAAAAGAATGGTTGAAGTATAGTATACTTCAACCATTCTTTTAACTTAATACAACATTCTTACCAATTTAACGTTCCACCTGTTTGATACTCAATTACACGAGTTTCAAAAAAGTTCTTCTCTTTTGCAAGGTCTACTGATTCAGACATCCATGGGAATGGATTTTCGGTACCATATACAATTGGGAGTCCTACTCTTTGTAATCTTCTATCTGCAATATATTCAATATAGCGCCTAAATCCATCTGCACTAATTCCCATTATCCCTCTTGGAAAACAAGTGGTTGCAAATTCATATTCAAGCCCCACAGCTTCTTTAATAAGATCAGTAATATGAGATTGGAATTCCTGTGTCCATAACTCTGGCTGCTCTTGTTTAATAGTATTAATCATATCTGCTCCAAAGTTTAAATGATTAGATTCATCTCGCATAATATACTGGATTTGCTCAGCACTTCCCGGCATTTTATTTTGTCGCTGAAAACCAAAGATAACTGCAAATGAACTATAAAAGAACATTCCTTCCATAATTAATGAAAATACACATAGATTCTCAAGGAATTTTTGATCAGCTGCAAATGTTCCCGTTTTAAAATTAGGGTCAAAAATCCCTTCATTAAAAGTCAAGATAAATGAAGCTTTATTATATATGGTA
>JALQTA010000098.1 GCA_023264145.1 Minisyncoccota bacterium
ATTAACGATGATGAACTAACTCTTTTATGTCCTTTTGATTCAAAATATTCGTAAAAAAGCCGAATAATATCCATATTTACCATAATTTATAGCCCATTTACCATATCATATATACCCATCTTACGCAAGTTACTCCAATCTTCCATCCGAGTTATACCTCACAATAAATCCATCATAATTCCCAGCAGATATCAAGCTTGTCTGATTAGTGTCTCCCTGCCCAAATATTGCTAAATTTTGAAAAGATCCTGTAATAAAAATACTTCCATCAGATAGGGTATCGACGCTATTCGTTACATCTATATTTACTCCTCCAGCTTTTTTTGCCCAAATCAAAGTACCGCTCGCATTATATTTAGCAATAAATATGTCACTATTTCCTGTACTTACTAATGCAGTCTGATTAGATTCTCCAATACCTAAAGTAATAGAGCTAAAAAAATTCCCCAAGATAATAAAACTTCCATCATTCAACGTTGATATTCCATCTATATATTTCCCCGAAGGGCTCGATATAGCATTTTTTGCCCAAGCTAAACTCCCATCTACATTATATTTGGCAATATATATATTACCAAATCCACTAGAGACAAGAGAGGTTTGATTACTTTCTCCTTGCCCAAAAACTGCCGTACCTGAAAAGAGTCCTGTAATAATACTACTCCCATCTGCAAATACCGAAACACCTCCTGTGACATCTTCATAATCACTTCCTCCCGCTCGTTTAGCCCAAACTAAACTCCCATCTGCATTATATTTGGCAATATATATATCACCAAATCCGCTAGAGTCTATCAAGGTAGTTTGATTAACCTCTCCCTGCCCAAATGTTACGGTACCAAAAAGAGAACCAACCACTATTGAAGCATCACCCCCTCCTTCTATACTTTCAGCATTAGCATTTCCTATAGCTCGCTTTGCCCAAGCTAAAGTCCCATTCGCATTATACTTTGCAATAAACATATTTCCTGCACCTCCTGTGAAATTAGTCTGATTAATTTCTCCTTGCCCAAATGTTACAGTATTTTGAAAATATCCAGTTATAATGCTACTTCCATCTGTTTTAGTAATTATATCTGCCGAATAATCCATATCAATACCTCCGGCACTCTTTGCCCAGGCTAAAGTTCCATCCGCATTATACTTTGCAATATATATATCCCAGTTTCCTGCACTTACTAAGCTTGTTTGATTTACCTCTCCTTGTCCAAAGACAGCTACCCCCGTAAAATATCCAGTTATAATACTACTCCCATCACTTAACGTAGATACCGAGAGCGCAGTATCTGCTCCATTTCCACCTGCTCGCTTTACCCAGACGAGTGTTCCATCTATATTATATTTAGCAATATAGATATCAAAATCTCCTGCACTAGTTAAACTCATTTGATTCATTTCTCCTTGTCCAAAGACAGTTACTCCCGTAAAATATCCAGTTACAATACTACTCCCATCACTTAACGTAGATACTGTAGTTGCAGAATCAATTCCACTCCCCCCTACACTCTTTGCAAATGTAGCAACACTAGGTAAAGGATTTACTGCGATTGAACTTTCTACTTCAGATACAGATGATTTGAAAGAGACTTGATTAGTATTCGTATCTAATCCAATTCTATAGTTGGTAACTCCGTCTGGATCTACTGGAATAGAATCAATATAGGTAGGGACTAACACGCTTAAATCCACACAATCAACCCCACCACCTACAGGACAAATATCTTTATACCAAGATGTTAACCCTGAAGGGTATTCTCCTCTATTATTGGCAGCATACATATCAAGAGCATTACTAATTTTTCGTAT
>JALQTA010000099.1 GCA_023264145.1 Minisyncoccota bacterium
GATATTACCAAGGAGAAAATTATTGGAATTTATGAATCAGAACTTGTCAATAAATTTGGCAATACCTTTAGTCGTGTAATTGGAATGAAGGATAAGTATGGTATAGTGGAGCCTTTGGAAATATATAGTCCTGGTAAGCCATATCCTCCACATCATGCCATTCGTAAAAAATATGATGATTTCTATCATAAAAAAATGAAAATACATGAAATCTATGCTGCGCTCCACTTTATTGTTAGTCAGGTGAATTTTATTGGAAAGGAGATTGAAACTCATAAACCTTGGGAATTGTATAAAGAAGGAAAAACTGAAGAATTACATACGTTTATGCAAAGTTGGCTTACATCCTTGTATCAAATTACAGATGCTATTGAGCCCATTATGCCGTCGACTGCAAAGTTAATGGAAAGACTCCTTGCGGGAGAGGATATTCATATTTTTCCCCGTATAGAAAAGTAAAAAGTTATCCCCAATTTTTTAAAGAAGTTCAAGATATGTTATACTATGATGAATATAACATAAACATACATTATGAATTGGTTTGTAACCCAAAAAACAATAGTAAAGATAAGTATCATATTAACTTTGCTAGGAGGGGGAACAGGACTAGTATTTATCGCACAGAATAATAGAGAAGATGCCACTACCGATACAGAAGAGAATACGGGAAATAGAGTAGTAAAACCATCAACGGGTAGTCAAGGAGAAGAATTAGACGCAAATAGTGATACAGAAAATATCTCATTAGCTCCTAATTTCGAAATAGGGGGAGACTTTTTACCATCAATAGTAAGAAGAAAACCTCAAATCTCATCAATTACAAAACCACTTAATATTGTAATACCTAATACCCCAACAATACCAAATACGCCAGAACTACCTATAATAGCTCCAGCAAGTAAATTCCCTGTACAGGCAGGATCTTTAGGTTCAATCGATTCAGATAGTAATATAGCTGAACTTTCAGATGGGTCAAAATTAATAGCAGGAAATTATAGAGGAAAAGTTGTATTATCTTCAAATATAACTCTTAATTCAACAGATGGAGATAGTTATATTGCCAAAATAGATAATGCCGGTAATTATATTTGGGTAAAACCATTTACAACCAATGGTTCAGGAGATGTTCTTATAAAGCCTTTACCAGATGGAACAAGTATTATTAGCGGTTATTTTTATGGTCAAGCCATATTGGGGGCAAAAACTTTGACGTCATTAGATGATTTAGATGATGAGGCTTCTGATGTATATATTGCTAAAGTAGATGTAAATGGAGATTTTGTATGGGCCACTCAAATAGGAGGAATAGATAGTCAAGACATATCAAATATTCAAGTACAGACTGATGGGTCGAGCATAATTGTAGGTAACTTTAATAATCAGTCTATATTTGGGACAACAACTATAGTCTCTGATGGTTTTTTTGATGGATATATTGCTAAAGTAGGTGCAAATGGAGATTTTGTATGGGTTCGCCAAATAGGGGGTGGTAATATTCAGAATATTGATGGGATACAGGTACAAGAAGATGGGAGTAGTATCATAGTGGGGAGATTTTACAACCAGTTTATATTTGGATCTACTACTTTTACATCAACCGATGGACAATGGGATGGATATATCGCCAAAGTAGATGCAAATGGAGATATTGTATGGGCCCGTCAAATAGAGGGTAATAATTATCAAGAGATTGGTGCTACACAGATACAAGATGATGGATCTATTATAATTGGAGGACTCTTTTATGGTGAAATGATATTAGGAACCACCACATTAAGTACACCTCATGAGGGTAGTGATGGTTTT
>JALQTA010000009.1 GCA_023264145.1 Minisyncoccota bacterium
GATTATTACGTAAATGGGTATCTTTTCCTCTAATGGATGTTGAGACAATTGTGAAGCGACAAAAAGATATATTGACGTATATTGCGAATTCAGAACAGCGTGACAAAGTACGAATAATATTATCTCAAATAGCTGATATAGAAAGAATTATCGCTCGGTTATCAAGTAATGTTGGTGGTCCGCGAGATATGGCTATATTGTTGCAAAGTATTCATATGATTGAGTCTTTACTCTCAATAGATACAGCCGACTATACGGATAAAGCCAAGCAGTCTATAGAAGAAATACAGGAACTTAAGCATATATTACAAACTGCATTAGTAGAAAATCCACCAGTATTAGCTCGAGAGGGTGGTTTTATTGCAAGAGGATATAAGAAGGAAATTGATGCCTTATTGGATTTGAGTCAAGGGGGGAAAGATTGGTTATTAGATGTTCAAGCTAAAGAGCAGTCTCGGACGGGTATTAATTCTCTTAAAATAAAATATAATAAAGTATTTGGATATTATATTGAAATTAGTAATGCCTATAAATCTTATCAGCTTCCAGAAGATTATATCAAAAAACAAACATTGACTAATGCGGAGAGATATATTACTCCTGAAATGAAAGAGTTTGAAGAAAAAATTCTCGCCTCTGAATCAGAGCTTCTATACCAAGAGCAGCTTCTTTTTGAGGAATTAAGGCAGAAAGTTCTAGAATATGTTGAGTCTTTTACCATTCTTGCACATACTATTGCCTATATTGACTGTATTCAAGGTGGTGCTGAATTAGCAATTCTCTGGAACTATGTCTGCCCACAAGTTGATAATGGGAATGTATTAACGATTGAAGAAGGAAGACATCCTGTCTTAGAACAACATATAAACGATTATGTATCAAATAGTACGGTATTAACTCAACCAGATCACTCTTTGATACTCATTACAGGACCTAATATGGGGGGAAAGTCAACCTATATTCGGCAAGTTGCCTTAATTGTTCTATTAGCGCAAATGGGATATTGTGTTCCAGCAACCAAGGCTCATATTGGGGTGGTTGATCAGATTTTTACCCGAGTTGGGGCTTCGGATAATATGGGGGAAGGTCATAGTACCTTTATGGTGGAAATGTTAGAGGTGTCCAATATTCTTCATAATGCTACTCCGTCAAGTTTGATTATTTTAGATGAAGTAGGAAGAGGTACTTCTACCTATGATGGAATGAGCATTGCTCGAGCATTAGTGGAGTATATTCATAATACAATTCAATCAAGAACATTATTTGCAACGCATTATCATGAATTATTAAGTTTAGAATCTGAATTTCAAGGAGTCGTTAATTATCAGGTTAAAATTCAGGAAAGTGACAATGATATTATTTTTTTACATCGTATTGAAAAAGGTGGTGCGAATAAAAGCTATGGGATTGCAATAGCCGAGTTAGCAGGATTTCCTTCAAATGTGTTAGAATTAGCATATATCGCATTACAGCAATATGAGCAAAAAAAATCTCAATTATCTTTTTTATCTCCTATAACCCCTCCTCCGAGTATTCCTGTATCTCCGGATGAATCTGCATATAAAGAATTGGTACAAAAAATAAAAGCATATAATATTGAGCATATCACTCCTATAGAGGCTTTACAGGCATTAGCAGAACTGCAAAACAACCTATAATATGATTCGACCATTACCTAAACACATTATTAATCAAATTGCAGCGGGAGAGGTTGTAGAAAGACCGGCTTCTATTGTGAAAGAATTAGTAGAAAATTCTTTAGATGCAGGGGCTACTAAAATCACTATCGCAGTACTTGATGCGGGTTTAACAGAAATTAAGATACAGGATAATGGAAGTGGTATATTACGAGAAGACTTCCCTCATGTATTCCAAAGGCATGCAACCAGTAAAATTGAAGCAATAGAAGATTTAGAAACATTATCAACCATGGGCTTTCGTGGAGAAGCCTTGTCAAGTATTCAGGCCGTAGCTCAGGTAGAGATGACAACAAAAACAATAGCGGATACGACAGGATATTATTATAATCCTCATACAGAAGAAATAAAGCTTATTGCCCAGTCTCAAGAAGGGACAACAATTATTATTCGTAACTTGTTTTATAATCTTCCTGCAAGAAAAAAGTTTTTAAAATCACATGCTACTGAATTATCTCATATTACTCGTATTGTTGAAGAAATTGCTTTAGTCCATCCCCAGATTGAATTTCTCTATACTTCACAAGAAAGAACCGTGTTTCATGTGCTTGCGGGGGATTCTTTATCTCGAGTGGTGGCTCTTCTTAAAATCAAAGATACGGAATATTTATTACCCGTAGATTCTCAAAAACAGAATATACAATTACGTGGATATATAGGTCACCCTCGTATTTCGAAGCGTTCTCCTCAATATCATATTTTTGTGAATAATAGACCTGTACTTCAGCCCCTATTACATAAGGCTATACAACAAGGATTTGATACTATGCTTGAAGTGGGGCACTATCCTTTTGCATTTATTTCTTTACATATTAATCCAGAAGAAGTTGATGTTAATGTTCATCCCCGTAAAACGGAAGTTAAATTTATCGATGATAAAATGGTATTTTCTACGGTTAAGTATATGGTAAAAGATATTTTACAAAAATCTGCTTTTGATATTGTTTTAAAACCTCATACTCCTCCGGCCTCTTTATCTTCCGTGAATATTCATCCACCTGCGTATACTCATCCTAAAAGTTCATATGAGATGAACAGATATGAAGCACCTTCTCGGGTATCGGAATCGGTTATTCCTCATTATACTCCAATTCCACCAAATGGAGGGTCTCATTCCTCCTCACCCTACACCACCCCTACAATGAGGGATTTATTAGAGCCAGAAATAGAAAAGCCAACCTATTTACATTTATTTGACACCTACATTGTATATCCCAATCAGCAAGGAATGATGATACTAGATCAGCATGCAATACATGAAAAAATTATTTTAGAACAATTAATACAGGCTGACTACAAAGTTCAATCTCAGCAATTATTATTCCCTATTGTTCATAGTGTCCCTCAATCAGAAAAAGAATTGATTATTGAAGTATTATCACAAGTTTCAGGATTTGAAGTAGATGACTTTGGTTCATCAGAAATTATTATTCGAGCCGTGCCTACCTTCTTAACGAAGAATCAGAAAACAGAAGCCCATATAGATACTCTCATTGCTATTATTATTGAAAGAGGTTTAACTACTGATCTTGAAGAATTACGCATTGAATTATTAAAAACTATTGCTTGTAAGTCAGCTATTAAAGCAGGATATGCTATCTCACGAGGAGAAATTGAAGCTTTGATAAGAGATGGTGCAAAAACAGACTTTGGATTTGCATGCTGTCATGGACGCCCAACTATGGTACAATTAGATAAAGATTGGTTCGAAAAACAATTTTCACGTTAAATAGAAAGTATATGCAAAAAAGTAAGGCGTTTTATGTAGAGGGAATTATCATTACCCTTTTTGTCCTGACCGTGATACTGATTTTCTCAACAATTAGAGGTTGGTTGCCGCTTGCTTTAGGAATAGGACTATCTTCTATCATAGGAATTATCTATACTTCCTTTATGGGCTGGTATGCAAGCCTGAAAGTGGAAGATAAAAACATTAAATCCAAAAATAAACATGTAAAGAGACTTATTATCGGTCATACTATCCCTTTATTAATAACGATTCCTTTCTTTGATATTATTACCGGATTTATTATAGTATCCATTATTGCAATTGGAGCACTTGTCCTCTCTTCTACATTTCATAATATTGAAGATAGTGAGCGAGATCATATTCATTATCGTATTCAAACAATTATTATGCCTTATATAAAACCTAGTATTGTATGGATAATGTTGATTGCAACAGCCTTTATTTATGGAAATACTCTGAGAACCAATCCTAATGGAGTATTAATTCAAGAATCCTTTATTGAAGATCAAGCTCAACTGATAGCTCCATTTATCAGTCAAATAGCTCCAGGAGTTAATATTACGGGTTCAGTGGGAAGTTATTTTTCTACTCAAGCAAGTACAGAGCAGATTAATGTAGGAGAACAAGTAAATAAGTTATCTCAGCAATTAAATATTCCTCTTACCCCAGACACTCCGATTACTCAAGCACTTACGATTTATGGAAATACCTTTTTACAGCCATGGATGAATGGACCTATTTGGGGAATTATTGTGTCCTTTATGGTACTCCTTACCTTTACTCCATTTATTAGTCTCTATAAAATGGCAATACAAGGATGTATAAGCTATATACATAAACAAGCTATCCAGCGTAATCTCCTTAATTTATATCTAAAGAATTTAAACAAAGAGCGTTTGAGGCTTTAGCACTCTTCACAGATTACTGCTAATGCGATATAATAGACAGAAGAATTATTAATTAGAATAGAGATAATGGCAAAAGATTATTATGATATTTTAGGAGTATCTAAGGATGCGAGTGAGGCAGAAATCAAAAAAGCGTATCGTAAACTTGCTCATACCTATCACCCAGATAAAAAGGGTGGTGATGAGGCAAAATTTAAGGAGGTAAATGAAGCCTATCAGACCTTAAGTGACCCTCAAAAGCGTCAACAATATAATCAATTTGGTTCTAATTATCAACAAGCAGCAGGAGCTGGTGGCTTTGGAGGCTATGGTAATGCTCAAGGATTTTCTTTTGAAGATTTATTTGGGCAGTCAGGGTTTTCTTTTGGGGGGGGATTTGAAGATGTATTTTCAGATGTTTTTGGAGGTCGTGGAAGATCTCAAAATCAATCTCGGGGGAAAGATATACAATTAGAAGTAGAGCTTACCTTAGAAGAAGCCTATAAAGGCGTATCTCGTAATGTAGAATTAGATATACAAAGTGTTTGTGAAGTGTGTGATGGAACAGGAGCCGAGAATAAGAAAACAAAACAATGTTCTACTTGTCAGGGAAAAGGATATATTGATAAGCAGGTACGAACCATGCTAGGAACCTTTAATCAACGGGAAACCTGTTCCACCTGTCATGGTAAGGGTGAAGTACCGATTTCAGTATGTCGAGCTTGTAATGGAATGGGAGTTAAGCGTACTAAAAAACAGATTAAGATTTCAGTCCCAGAAGGGATTTCACATGGGCAGACATTAGAAATGCGAGGTATGGGAGAAGCAACTCCATACGGAAATAGTGTAGGAAATTTATATGTACATGTATCCATAAAACCTCATTCACGATTTGAGCGTAAAGGGGATGATTTATATGTTACTCAAGATATTGTATATACTACCGCAGTATTAGGTGGATCTATCGATATTAAAACATTAGATGGAGAGTTGACACTTAAAGTTCCCAAATATACCCAGTCAGGGAAAGTGTTTCGAATTAAAGATAAAGGAATGCCTCATCTTCAAGCAAGAGGTCATGGAGATATGTTTGTAACGTTAAGAATATCTACTCCAAACCATATATCACGCAAAGCTCAACAATTATTGAAAGATTTGCAATCCGAAGGAATGTGATATACTAGATATATCGATAAATAATAATACATATGGATCAATTGGAATCGTTATTTGGAAGAGTGACATTTAGTTCCTTGTCGGGAGATTTGGTCATTATTATTGCCATTTCTCTCGGGTTGTGTTTTTATATTTACCAAAAAGGGGTAAAAGATATTTTTATATTATCTCTTGCCTTATATATCTCTCAAGTATTATCAACCTTGTTTCCTTGGACAGTACCTAATATAGGATCTTTCCCGGGAGATGCGGTACTGTTTCTGGTAATGACAGCAGTGATTAATCAAATATTGAGAATGTCTCCTTTAGGTACAAGTATTTCTATCTCCAAAAAATCAATTGGTAAAAATTTATTATTTGGTGTATCAGTGGCGGGCTTATTACTTGTCAATATTTTAAGTGTTATCAAAACCCAGGATCAGACTATGTTAAATACCATAGAAAAATCTTTGTTCAGTAGAGAAATATTTCAATTATTTTGGACTATTTTCCCATTATTATTAATGCCATTATTAAAACCAGGAGTGAAAAAATCTAGTAAGACGAAAAAATGAAATGTCCTCAATGCTCTCATATAGATACTCGTATTACCGATTCCCGAATATCTCGAGATGGATTAATTGTGAGAAGAAGGCGTATATGTGAGAAATGTAATTATCGTTTTACTACCGCTGAAACACGAGAAGTATTAGATGTAATGGTTATTAAAAAATCAGAGATAAAAGAACGGTACAGTACAGAAAAACTCCTCAAGGCAGTATCTATTTCCCTGCATAAAAGACCATTTACTCAGGATAAAATCCGGGACTTTATTTTGAAAATTGAGGTAGATCTCTTTAAAAAAGACCCAAAAGAAATTACTACCAAACAAATTGGAGATACGGTTCTTAAACACCTCAAGGTATTCGATGAAGTTGCCTATATTCGATTTGCCTCTATTTATCGCGATTTTCGAACTATCAAAGGATTCAGACACGAAATTGATAAACTCCTACAAGATAGTTAATAGCCTATCAATTACATTTGATTATATAATTTTAAAATTTTATCGGTATCATCATAGGCAATCAGCTCACCTTTATGAAGGAGGATACATTTATTACAATGTAATTGAATTTCATCCATATTATGGCTAACCATAAGAGCGGTTTTCCCCATTTGCTTTAATCGTTGCAATCGATTATGAACTTTTTGTTGAAAGGCGGCATCGGTAGTAGCCGGAATTTCATCAAATAAATAAATATCCGCGTTAATATTAAGCATAAGCCCGAGGATAAGCCGAGTCTTCATCCCGGTAGAGAGAAATTTAATTTTTTGCGCCGTATAATCATGCAGCTCAGAGAAATTTACAATATTGTGATATATTTTCATTGCATCCTCACGAGGAAGTCCTACTTGAAGCGCTTTCACCATAACCGCATCTTCAGCACGTCCTTCTGGATGAAGCATTTCGTCTGGACCAAAAAACGGTAATACTGATCCTGTAATAGTAAGATTTCCTTGATCTGGAGTATGTACTCCAGCTAATAATTTAAGGAAGGTGCTTTTTCCACTTCCATTTTTTCCAATGATTCCAATCCATTCGCCTGATTCAATATCAAGAGTAATATTTTTGAGAGCAGGATTAATACTATTTTTAAATGATTGAAATCCATCCATTTGCCCACCAGTACGATCGGTATTCTTACTTTGGAGGTTGAAATACTTGGTAACACTATCTACCTGAATTAATTTTTTTGTACTCATATCAGTATTTTCTAGAATATTACTTATAGTATAAAGAAATTTTGTTAAAAAAGCAAGATAAAAAAGAAAAAGCCGCCATACTCGGAGACATGGCGGAAGGTGTCATTTGGCAACGATGCGGTAAAGAAAGTAAGGCATCCCTCGAAGAATACGTTCCCTTCTTTCCCAATGACCACGTGAAGCCGCTCGGATTTGTGTCCCCTTGGGATCAAACCAAGCATTATAAGAGGTATATGCAATATCTGACCAAGGTTCAATACGAATATTGACAACAGCCTCCTTGAAGGCTGCTCGTGTATCCCGAAGAGCCCGAGGTAAATGGGGTTTGGCCGCCACAACAATTATCCTTTTCATTCGCCCACGTGCCCATTGAGCAGCCCCACGAGCAATGCGTAGGGTGGGTGGAGCCTCTTCGCGCGCCCCCTGAGGAAAATAAGTGATTCCATCTTGTCGGTCTTGAAATTCTGCACCAATGAACTGAATGTCATTTTGTGTGTACACAAGAATGGAATTGAAATGCATATATATCTTCCTGACCTCGGATACCAGCCATTGATTGGAAGTGTTGCTATAAGGTGTACCAAAAGCGTATACGACGACTCCAATGGGAGTTATGTCCAGAAGAGACGACATTAGCTGTCCTCATGATGTAAATGAACAAATACAATCATATCATTAATTTAATGATAGTCAATACTTATCTTATATTCTTTTTAACAATCTGGTGCCGAGGAGAGGACTTGAACCCCCACGCTATAAGCACATGCTCCTAAGGCATGCGTGTCTACCAATTCCACCACCTCGGCAATGGTACTATTCTACTATATGTATTGACTTTTTGTCAATTTTATGCTATTATTATACGCGTCTCTCAAGATATAGAGTATATTTCACATATTACTCACCCTGTTTCCGATAAGCATTTTGAGGGAAGATATTGGTTGTCCTCTTTAATGGAAACATTATATATCTCATTGGCTCTTATTGTGGCTATTACTGGAGTTGTTCCAGTTGGTCCAGAGTCTATAAATACTGTGTATGCTGATACGGATAGTAATATGTCTGTATTGCATGGAGTAAACCCGGTGGAAACCATTATTACTCCTAAACCAGTAAAAGTTGCTGCTAAACCGGTAACTGTGCAGACCCAAAAATCATTTTTTGCTTCTGTAGACCAAGAATTACAAAATATACCTGCTCAGGGATCATGTTTCGACTATGTTCCTGAAATGGCCCAAAAATATGGTGTTGACGCTGACTTAATGACTCGAATTATTCGAGCTGAGTCTGGTGGAAACCCCCTTGCCAAGAATAGAAACTCTACTGCTTCTGGTTGTGGACAGTTTATTCGAGGAACTTGGGCTGGTACTTTAAGACAAATGGGTGTTGAATGGGTAACTCCTTTTGATGCTAAGATGAATGTTGAAGCTATGGCTTTTAAAATCTCTCGTGGAGGTATTAGAGCTTGGGATGCTAGTAAGTCTAAGTGGTCAAAATAATCCTCATCATTCCTATTCTGTTTTACCATAAGACTCCCTTCGGGGAGTTTTTGGTTTAGGTTGATATATATAGCTTGCACTTTATCAAAAATTATGATATTATAATACTAAATAATAGTGTAATTACTTGATAACTATGTTAAATTCAGCCTCAAAAGAGCAAATTATTGAAAAATTTCAAAGCCATAAAACGGATAATGGCTCTACTTCTGTGCAAATTGCTTTAATTACCGAGAGAATTTTATACTTAACAGAGCATCTTAAAGTAAATCGAAAAGATTTTCATTCAAGAAGAGGTCTTATTCATCTTGTGTCTCAGAGAAAGAAGTTATTACAATACCTTAAGCGAACAGATAGCGTTGCTTTTGAGAAGGTGGTCAAAGATTTAGGACTAAGAGCATAATAGCTCTCTTTATATGAGTTTAAAAACATACAAAACAGAAATAGCGGGACAACATTTAACGGTCAAAATAGGTCAATTAGCAAATCAAGCGGATGGATCTGTATTGGTTTCTTTAGGAGAAACTACGGTTCTCGTTACGGTGGTAATGTCTTCTAAACCGGTAGACTCTAATTACCTTCCTCTTTTTGTTGATTATCAAGAAAAATTTTATGCAAATGGTAAAATTAAAGGAAGTAGATTCGTAAAGAGAGAGGGACGTCCGAGTGATGAGTCTATTTTAACAGGAAGATTAGTGGATAGGGCTATACGTCCATTCTTTGATGAATCTATTCGAAATGAAATTCAGGTTATTGTGACCACCTTATCCCTGGATGATAGAAATGACCCTGACGCTGTTGCTTTATTGGGTGCCTCTCTTGCATTATCTATTTCAGATATTCCATGGAATGGTCCTGTAGCAGCTCTTCGTGTTGGATTTGATAAAGGCTCTATTATCCTTAACCCTTCTTTTGAAGAAAGAGAGCAAGGAGACTTTGATACGATTATTACGCAAAATCAAAATGAACGATTGGTAATGATGGAATTTGGAGGAAGTCAAATTCCCGAAGCGACTATCCTTAATGCCTTTGAGATTGTTACTCCTGAAATTCAAAAGATGATCCAATTCCAAAAAGATATCATTCAAGAAATAGGGAAGTCAAAACGAGAAGTATCTGTTACCGAACAAGATAGTGAGTTAATTGCTGAAATAAAATCATATATGAATGATGATTTGTCATCATTGGTTTATGGAGACACTGCTTCAACAAAATTAGCTCATCATACCTTATTAAAAAAGCTTAATGAGGTATTTCCTCATCATCTAGATCTTGTAGAACATATCTTAGATACGGCCTTACATGATATTTTTAAAAAAGGCATTTTAGAAGAATCTAAAAGACCAGATGGTCGTGCAATGGATGAAGTACGTGAATTAAGTGGTGAAATTGATCTTTTACCTCGAGTGCATGGAACAGGTCTCTTTAATCGAGGATCAACTCAAACATTATCTATTGTGACATTAGGTTCTCCTGGCGAAGCTCAAATTATTGATGAGATGAAAGATGAGGTCAAAAAACGATTCATGCATCATTATAATTTCCCTCCTTTTTCTGTAGGAGAAGTAAGGCAACTTCGTGGGCCAGGAAGAAGAGAAATTGGACATGGTGCTTTGGCTGAAAAAGCATTAGAGGGTGTCTTGCCTACAACAAGTGAATTTCCGTATACTATTCGTATTGTGACCGAAGTATTAGGGTCAAATGGTTCTTCCTCTATGGCGAGCGTATGTTCTTCAACACTTGCTCTATTAGCTGCAGGTGTTCCCATTGTAGAACCGGTAGCGGGTATTGCGATGGGAATAGTAGAGCGCAATGGTGAATATAAAATTTTAACGGATATTCAGGGACCAGAAGATCATTTTGGAGAAATGGATTTTAAAGTAGCAGGAACTCGGAATGGGGTAAATGCTATTCAGATGGATATAAAGGGTGAAGGAATGACCTTAACGATGATTGCTGAGGCTTTAGAAAAAGCTAAGACTGCTAGATTACATATCCTCAATACTCTTAATTCCATTATAGCTACTCCTCGAGAGACTGTGTCACAATATGCTCCAAAAATTGAAGTATTCGAAATTAATCCTCATAAAATTGGAGATGTCATTGGATCTGGAGGAAAAATTATTAATCAAATTATTGATGAGACAGGAGTAAAGATAGATATTGAAGATAGTGGACAAGTATTTATTACTGGCGAAGATAATGAAGCCGTAGCAAGAGCAAAAAATTGGGTATTAGATTTGACCTATGAGCCAAAAGAAGGTGAGATTTTTGATGCTAAGGTGGTAAAAATTATGCCTTTTGGTGCTTTTGTAAATTTAAAACCAGGTATAGATGGACTTATCCACATATCTGAGTTGTCTAAAGAACATGTTAATAATGTAGAAGATGTGTTACAATTACATCAGAATGTAAAAGTAAAAATTAAAAAAGTAGATACTGAAGGTAAAATTAGTTTAATTCTTACAGAATAATAACGATTAATATCATATCATGGACGACAAAAATAAAAATACCATCCCAGGAAGTCTCAGAACATTAAAGACTGACTTATCATTAGATACTAATCCTCAAGACAGAATTCAGCAGGCAGGTAATTTTATGCAAGCTCGTCCTAGCATGGATATGTCCAATAATACTCAAGTACCTGTAGAGGATACGGTAGTTACTCCGGATATTGTATCAGAGCCTTTAAAAGACACTCAAAAAGTAAATGTTGAACCTCAAAAACCAGGAGGAGGGTATTCATGGAGTAATACAAAAGAAGCTCCTTCAATGGATATGCCCGTAAATCCTGTAGCAGACACTTCTTCAAAAAGTGGATTTACTGCTTTAGATGACTCAATGGATATTCCTTTATCATCATCTATGCCAAATATGAATCCAGTTAATTCTACTCCTAACCCCGCTGCTCCAGATGCTGTAAAGCCTACTTCTCCTAATACATCAGTATCTGGTATGGGAGAAATGAGTTTTGATACACAAACTCAATCTCCAAAGAAAAAATCTTCATTTAAGGGGGTTTTTTCAGCAATTATCTTAATTCTCCTTATTGGACTTATAGGAGGAGGGATATATCTTTATATGAATATACGTTCTACCGCTCCCGCACCTACAGTTTCTGATAATGACAATCCAACCCCTCCAGATAATACAGAAACCCCGGTATCTACAGCTCGTTCTATTATACAACCTACTAAAAAAATTGATATTGCATTTCTTGACACAGAACCTATTCGAAGAACAATCTCCACACAATTAAACCCTGAAAATGGAGCTCTTATCGAGTTGAATCTAACAAAAGATAATGTCAAGGTTAATTTGATAGATCTTTCTACTGCTATGGGAATAACACTTCCTGTTGAGATAACATCAGAGCTTGTGGATTATTGGATGTATGCCTATAGACAAGAAGGAATTTATAAATTAACAGGAATTATACAATTGAAAGATGGTAAAGATGCAAGTGCTGCTTTGATGAATTGGTCTGCCTCTATCCCACGAGATATGTCTGGATTCTCCTTAAATTCAGCGTCACGTATTGTAACTTCTCCAGAAATAAAGAGATCTATTATTACGTCTCCAACAGGAAAAGTATTTAATAATTATTATTATAATTACACCTCAAATACTGACTCCATAGATGTGTCAAGTAACGCAAATTACGTTATTATGGCTTCATCACAAGACTCCATGAAATATATGACAGAACAGATTCGATAATTGTGGATAACTGCTCTAGCTTGTAAGTGATTCCTTTGATACACTTAAATTGTAATGATAGGGTAATCATACAATCACAAGTATAGTCACATATTTTATCTTAGTTATATAAATACTTGTGATTGAATTCTTGCTCTAATCTTTACAATACTAAACACATACAAAAATAAAAAATCGTTTAGGTAAAATAAAAATAAAGTCCAATAAAATCACGCTCTTTTAGCAAAAATAAATAGGCGTCAGCCAAAGATTAGGAAAGAATATCTATCTTCTCATAATCTCGACATATAAAAAAGAGGTTATGAGAAATAGAGCAAAAATAGTGTGTCTTTACCCCCTTTACAGCAACATAGTCTAGAAGGTTAGGAAAGGCGCATTATTTTTTTATTATATAGAGTTTTTGTCTTGTTGACAGGTAATTTGTATACAAGATATACTATAGAAAGGAAGAATTATATAGAAAAGGGGTGTTTTATATATAAAAGTGTTGACAAACAAATAAAAATACCCTATACTACATATTAGATTATTGATATAGAGCTAATTACCCTATGCCCGAAAGCCAAGATTTGAACTCAAAGCACCTTCTTATCCAAGAAGGAACGGTAACTGAGGTATTGCCTAATACAACCTTTCGTGTTATATTGGAAAATAATTCTGAGGTTTTGGCTCATCTTTCTGGGAAAATGCGTATGCACTATATCAAAGTATTGCCAGGAGATAAGGTTACTGTTGAACTCAGTGCTTATAATCTTACACAAGGAAGAATTACTAGAAGAAATTAAGAAGTGATATGAAAGTTCAGGCTTCAGTTAAGAAACGATGTATTAAATGTAAGGTCATTAAGCGAAAGCGAGTGATTCGAGTTATTTGTGCAGCAAACCCTCGGCACAAGCAACGTCAAGGATAATATAAGATATAGTAATTATGGTTAGAATTGCAGGAGTTGTCATCCCAGAGTATAAAAATGTTGAAAGAGCCCTTACCTATATTTATGGAGTTGGGTTAACTCGGTCACAAAAAGTTTTGGCTATTACTGGAATAGACCCTTATAAAAAAGCTAAAGATTTAGATGAAAAAGAAGTTGCTTTATTAAAAGAGTGTATTGAGAAAAATTATAAAATTGAAGGAGATCTTCGAAGAGAAGTTGCTAATAATATTAAAAGATTAAAAGATATTGGTTCTTATCGAGGTAGTCGTCATGCAAAAAAACTTCCTATTAAAGGACGAACAAAGACTAACTCACGTACTATTCGAGGGAATATAGTTCGTACTATGGGTAGTGGACGAAGAAAAGTAGAGAAGACATAGCATTAAATTACGTATTTATGGGAAAGAAGCGCGTTGCACAGAAAGGAGATACAGTATCTGGATTAAAAGTTCAGGTAAAAGAAACTGCATCTAAGAAAAAGGTATCAAGAGGTATTGGATACATTGTATCTACCTATAATAATACGATGGTTTCTTTGGCAGACCTTTCTGGAAATACTCTTGCATGGTCTTCATCTGGATCTTTGGGATTTAAGGGAGCAAAAAAAGCAACTCCTTATGCCGCTACTATGGTTGCAAAAACAGTAGTTGAGAAAGTAAAGAAAACAGGATTAGAAGATATTAAAGTAATCATTAAAGGAGTTGGGCCAGGAAGAGAGGCATCTATTCGAGGTCTAGCTGCAGCTGGGTTAAATATCTTATCTATTAAAGATTTGACCCCTGTTCCTCATAATGGAGTTCGTCCTCGCAAGCCTAGAAGAGTATAATTCAAGTTTATAAGAGTATATGTATAGTCGGAAGAAAGTTAAAATCTGTAGAAAATTTGGAGAGAAAATCTTTCCAGAAGTTAAAATTAGCGATGAAAGATTAGCTAAAGCTCCTGGTGTTCATGGTGCCAAAAGACGGCGATCAGTATCTGAGTTCGGAAAACAGCTTCAAGAAAAGCAAAAAGTGAAGTATGTATATGGACTTCGTGAAAAGCAGTTCAGAAGATTTTATGAAAAAGCTCTTGCTGATGCTGAGCCTACTCCTACTGCATTACTCCGAATTTTAGAAAGTCGCCTTGACAATGCAGTATATCGAGCTCATATGGCATCTACTCGAGAACAAGCAAGACAAATGATTTTACATGGACATATTTTAGTAAATGGAAAAAAAGTTACTATCTCTAGTTATCTTATAAAAACTGGAGATAAAATTACCTACTCATCTACAAAGTCTAAATTAGTGGCTGAGTATCGAGATAAACTCAAAGACTCTGATTTACCAACCTGGCTTGCACTAGACAAAAAGTCACATGAGGTTGAAGTTTCTCATACTCCTGGAGTTGAGGAGCTTAGTCAGAACTTTGACATTGCTCTCGTGATTCAGTATTATTCCCGATAATAATAATCCAAATACTCTTATGCCTAATCATATCATTCTTCCTAAATCACCCGTACTTGTCTCTGAAGTTAGTTCTTCACAAGCAAGCTATGCTATTGAACCTCTTAACCCTGGATATGGAGTTACTATAGCTAACTCTCTTCGACGAGTGATGTTATCTTCATTAGAAGGTGTAGCAGTAACTCACTATAGTATCAAAGGGGTAAGTCATGAATTTAGTACCATTCCTCATGTTTTAGAGGATGTTATTGATATTACTCTTAACATCAAAGCATTGAGATTTAATGCGGTTATTGACGCTCCTACTATGCTTACCATTAAAGCACAAGGAGCTAAGGTGATAACAGGAGCTGATATTAAACTTCCTGGAGGAGTTACTATTGTGAACCCAGAAGCTCCTATTTTAACTCTTACGGATAAAGATGCTAAGGTTGAAATGGAGTTAATTATTGAACAAGGTGTTGGATTTAGAAAAGAAGCAGAACAAGTAGGTCAAGCAGAAATAGGACTTATTGCAGTTGACTCTATTTTTACTCCAGTAGTACGAGTTTCCTATGATGTAGAAGATACTCGAGTAGGAGATAAAACGAACTATAACAGAATTGTATTTCATATTACTACCGATGGAACTATTGCTCCTGTTGATGTGATTTCTAAATCAGCAGCAATTTTAGTAGAACAGTTTTCAGCGTTAAGTGGAACTGTTGCTCCAACTGCGCCTTCTGTTGAAGAAAATGAAGCTGCTGAATCAAATTTAGAGACTTCAAGTATTAAAATTGATACATTAGATTTACCACAGCGAACGATAAAGGCATTAGAAACTGCTGGCATCAAAAATGTTGCTCAATTAGCCCAATTTACTCAAGCTGATTTACTAGAAATTAAGGGACTTTCTGCAGCATCTATCAAAAAATTGATAGAACAAGTGGCACAATATGATATAACCCTTGCATAAAGGTAAGAAATAAGGTACAATTCAAGACATTAACACGATCAGATAAGTATGAATAAGGGAAATAAGCTACATAAGATAGGGAGAAACCGAGAGCAAAGAAAAGCTCTTCTACGCAGCCTTGCGAATGATTTAATTATTCGAGGGTCTCTTACTACTACTGAAGCAAAAGCAAAGGCTTTGCAACCCTTTGTAGAGCGTATGGTGACTCATAGTAAAAAGGGTTCTGTAGCATCACGAAGATATGTATTAAGATTTTTAACTAAAGGTGCTACCCATAAGTTATTTGAAGATATTGCTCCAACCTATAGTGAAAGAGTAGGAGGATATACCCGAATTATCAAAGCTCCTGTACGTATGAGTGATGTGAGTAAAATGGCTATCATTGAATTAGTTAAGTAACCTTATATGCAAAGAGAAATTATTACCATTGATGCTGAAAACAAAAGACTA